>NZ_BAAGPR010000135.1:0-17559 GCF_054783955.1 Streptomyces mayteni
GGGGGGGGGGGGGGGGGGGGGGGGGGGGGGGGAAAACCCCGCGCGAAGCGCGGGGCACCCACCCCGGCCCGTGCGAAGCCGCCCCGGACCGCGCGAAGCGCCGCAGCCGCCGCAGGCCGGCCCGGCCCGGGCCCGGCCCGCCGGGCCCACCCCGCGCGCAGCGCGGAACAAAGGGCGGGTGGGTGGGGGAGAACCCCGCGGCCGGTAGGGGAACAGGTGGGCGGGGGGTGGGGGAGGGCTGGGCGTTGTGACCAGGGGTCAGGCCGTGGTCCCGTACAACGCCTCGATCTCCGACGCGAAGTCCTTCGTCACCACATGCCGCCGCAGCTTCATCGACGGCGTCAGCTGGCCGCCGGCCTCCGTGAACTGGCCGGGGAGCACACGGAAGCGGCGGATGGACTCGGCGCGGGAGACCGCCGCGTTGCCGTCGTCGACGGCCGCCTGGACGGCGGCCAGCAGCTCCGGGTGCCGGAGCAGCTCGTCCCGGTCGAGGCCGGCGAGGCCGTGTTCCGCGGCCCAGCGGGGGAGGAACACGTCGTCCAGGGTGATCAGCGCCGCCACGTAGGGGCGGCCGTCGCCGACCACCAGGCATTCGGCGATCAGGGCGTGGGCCCTGACCCGGTCCTCGATGACGGCCGGGGCGACGTTCTTGCCGCCGGCCGTCACCAGGATCTCCCGCTTGCGGCCGGTGACGGTCAGGTAGCCGTCGTCGTCGAGCGCGCCGAGGTCGCCGGTGCGGAGCCAGCCGTCGTCCGTCATCACCTCGCGGGTGGCGGGCTCGTTGTTCCAGTAGCCGTGGAAGAGGTGGTCGCCGCTGACCAGGATCTCGCCGTCGTCGGCGACGCGCATCCGGGTGCCGGGCACCGGGTGGCCCACCGTGCCGATGCGGGGCGCCTCGGCGGGGTTGAACGCGGTGGGGGCGCAGGTCTCGGTGAGGCCGTAGCCCTCGAGCACCGTGAAGCCGACGCCGCGGAAGAAGTGGCCGAGGCGGGCGCCGAGCGGCGCGCCGCCGCTGATGGCGTGGGTGGCGCGGCCGCCGAGCGCGGCGCGCAGCCGCCGGTAGACCAGCGCGTCGAACAGCCGGTGCCGCAGCCGCAGCGCGAGCCCGGGGCCCGCCGGGGTGTCGAGCGCCCGGCTGTAGGCCTCGGCGGTGCGGGCGGCCCGTTCGAAGATCGGGCCCCTGCCCTCCTCCTCCGCCTTGGCGCGGGCCGCGTTGTAGACCTTCTCGAAGACCCGGGGGACGCCGAGCATCAGGGTCGGCCGGTAGGAGGCGAGGTCGTCGGTGAGGGTGGCCACGTCCGGCACGTGCGCCAGCTTGAGCGGGGCCATCAGCGCGGCCACCTCCACCATCCTGGCGAGGACGTGGGCCAGCGGCAGGAAGAGCAGCAGCGAGGCGTGGGGGTCGCGGACCAGCGGTCCCAGCTCGGCGACGGTGTTGCCGCAGACGGTGAGGAACGCCCGGTGCGTCAGCACACAGCCCTTGGGGCGCCCGGTGGTGCCCGAGGTGTAGACGATGGTGGCGACCGAGTCGGGGGTGACACCGGCCGTCGCCGCGGCGAGGTCGGCGTCCGCGACCTCGGCCCCGGCTTCTGTGAGCCGGGCGATCGCGCCCGGCTCCCCGCCGTCCGGGTCGAGGCACCACACGGTGCGCAGCTCGGGCAGCCGGTCGCGCAGCGACGCCACCACGGGCAGGTGCTGCTCGTTCTCGACGACCACCGCGACCGCGCCCGAGTCGGACAGGTTCCAGGCGATCTGCTCGGGCGAGCTCGTCTCGTAGACCGGGACCGAGACCGCGCCTGCCGTCCAGATCGCGAAGTCGAGCAGCGTCCACTCGTAGCGGGTGCGGGAGAGCAGCCCGATCCGGTCGCCAGGGGCGATGCCCGAGGCGAGCAGGCCCTTGGCCACGGCCCTGACCTCGGCGAGGAAGGCGGCCGCCGTGACGTCGTCCCAGCCGTCGTCCGGCCGCCGGCGCGCGAGGACCGGGTGGTCGGGCGTCCGCTCGGCGTTGACCCGCGGCACATCGGCGAGACCGCTGTCGGCTGACACCTCGTAACGGGCCGGAAGACCGAACTCGCGCACTGACGCTCCTCGTTGTCGTGGACTCGCTGTCGTGGACCGCGCTCTGGATTTGCCGGGGAAGCCGGTTATCCGACGCTTTGGCGTGCCCCGGGCGCAGCGTACTCCGCCCGGCGTGGAGCGCCTCCCGTGCGGAGCTCGCGACGGCGCGCGATAGCCTTCCCCAGAAGGCAGCGGGAGATTGGCAAGGAGCCATGGCCATGGCCGAGCACACCAGGTCGAGCATCACCATCGAAGCCACCCCGGCCGAGGTCATGGCGGTGATCGCCGACTTCGGCCGCTACCCGGAGTGGACGGGTGAGGTCCAGGAGGCCGAGATCCTGGCCAGCGGGGAGGACGGCCGCGCCGAGCAGGTCAGGCTGCTGCTCGACGCCGGGGCCATCAAGGACGAGCACACCCTGGCCTACGAGTACCCGGACGAGCACGAGGTGCGCTGGTCGCTGGTGAAGTCCCGGATGCTGCGCGCCCTCGACGGCTCCTACCGGGTGCTTCCGGTGGCCGGCGGCAAGCACAGCGAGGTCACCTACCAGCTGACCGTCGACGTCAAGATCCCGATGCTGGGCAGCATCAAGCGCAAGGCCGAGAAGGTCATCATCGACCGGGCGCTCGCCGGTCTGAAGAAGCGCGTCGAGAGCGTCCCGGAGTGACCTCGCAGGGGCCGGGCGCCCGCACCCTGTTGGTGACGGGCCCCGGCGGCGACGGCGTCAGCACGGTCGCCGCCGCCACCGCGCTGGCCGCCGCCCGCGCCGGCGAACCCACCCTGCTGCTCAGCCACGAGCCGGCCGCCCGGCTCGGCGCGCTGCTCGGCACCGCCCCGCCCGCCTGGCCCGAGGAGCCCGCCACCCTGGCCGACGGCCTCTCCGTCGCCAGGATCGACTCGGGCGCCCGCTTCCGCGCCGGCGTGCTCGCCGCCCAGCGCCACGTCCGCCCGGCGCTCGACGCGCTGGGCGCCGGCGTACTCGACGACGACGAGTTGACCGAGCTGCCCGGCACCGCCCCGCTCGCCCTGCTGCACGCGCTGCGCACCGCCCACGACGCCGGGCGCTGGCGGCTGGTCGTGGTGGACCTGCCGCCGGTGGCCGACGCGATCCGCGCGCTGGCCCTGCCGGCCCAGCTCCGCCGCTACCTGCGCCGGCTGCTGCCGCCCGAGCGGCAGACGGCACGCGCGCTGCGCCCGCTGGTCGCCCAGCTGCTCGGCGTGCCGCTGCCCACCCAGAGCCTCTACGAGACCGCCGACCGCTGGGACGCCGAGCTGGCCGCCCTGCAACGGATCATCGAGGGCCAGGGCGCCGCCGTCCGGCTCGTCCTCGACCCCACCGAGCGGTCCGCCGCGCAGGCCCGCGCCGCCCGCGCCGGCCTCGCCCTGCACGGCCTCGGCGTCGAGTCGCTGATCGCCAACCGGCTGCTCCCCACCGGCTCCGCGGCCCGGCTGCTCGCCGCCCTCGCCGGCCAACAACGGGAGCTGCTCGTCGAGTTCGGCGCCGCCACCGGCCTCGCCACCCACCACCACGTGCCGCACCTGGGCCGTCCCGTGCGCCCCGCCGACCTGGCCGGGCTGCCGCTGCCGCCGGCCGGCGCACCGGGGGACGCCGGGCCCGCCGAGCCGGTGGTCGAGGACCGGCTGGCCGCCGAGGGGCTGCTGGTGTGGCGCCTGCCGCTGCCGGGCGCCGCCCGCGACGACCTCGGGCTGGTCCGCCGCGGCGACGAACTCCTCGTCACCACAGGACCGTTCCGCCGCGCCCTGGCGCTGCCGGCCGCGCTGCGCCGCTGCACGGTGGCCGGCGCCGCGTTCACCGACGACGCCGAGCTGGCCGTCCGCTTCGCCCCCGACCCGGACCGCTGGCCGGACCGGGCGCTGACCGGGATCCCGCGGCCGGGCTGACCCGGGGTACCGTCGATGCGACGGCACACGCATCGGAGGCCGCGATGAGCGACGACACCGACCGGGAAGGTCGGGACCACCCCGAGGGCCGGGAGGGCCGGCACGACGGGAACGAGCAGGGCGCGCGGGGGCCGCGGCCCGTGGACGACGACGCCTGGGCCAGCGCCTGCGCCGAGGACCTGGCCGCCGAGCGGGAGCGCCGGCGACGCGCCTACGGCGAGACGCCACCCCACGGGGACGCGGCCGAGGAGCTGCGCAAGCTGGCCGCGGCCATCACCGACCAGCTCGGCCGGTTCGGCCTCGGCGGCCTGGCCGGCGCCGGGCTCGCCGCGCAGGCCAGGGCCGCGGTGGAGCCGGTGCTGGAGCGGAACGCCGAGGCGATCCAGCATCTGGCCAACGCCGGCCAGGAGTTGCTCGCCGCCTACCGGTCTGCGGTGCTCTCCCAGGAACAGCGCTGGACCAGGAGCGCCGAGCACCCCGAGCCGCCCGCCCCCGCTGAGCCCACCGAGCCGGCCGAGCCCGCCGGCTCGGCCGGCCCCGCCGAGCACCCCACGAAGCCGGCGAATCCCTCCGATTCGGCGGAACCGGACGATCCGGCCGCCGGTGGCCCCTCCCAACGCATCGACCTGGACTGACGCGGGGCGGTTTGTCCGGCCGCGCTCCGGTACCGTGTTCCGCGAAGCGGGGACCCACTGACATCACTTGAGGGATAAAGGGCATATGGGACTGACCATCGGCGTCGACATCGGCGGGACGAAGATCGCGGCCGGCGTGGTGGACGAAGACGGCACGATCCTCGACACGTGCCAGGTGCCGACCCCACCCACCCCCGAGGGCGTCGTGGAGGCGATCGCGCACGCCGTCAGGACCGTGGGCAGCGACTCGTCAGCCGAGGCGGTGGGCATCGGGGCCGCCGGCTACGTCGACGACAAGCGCGCCACCGTGCTGTTCGCGCCCAACATCGACTGGCGCCGCGAGACGTTGAAGGACAAGGTCGAGCAGCGGGTCGGCATGCCGGTGGTCGTGGAGAACGACGCCAACGCGGCCGCCTGGGGCGAGTACCGGTTCGGCGCGGGCGCCGGCCACGACGACGTCATCTGCGTGACCCTGGGCACCGGCATCGGCGGCGGCATCGTGATGGGCGGCCGGCTCTACCGCGGCCGGTTCGGCGTCGCCGGCGAGTTCGGCCACGTCCGGGTGGTGCCCGACGGGCTGCTGTGCGGCTGCGGCAGCCAGGGCTGCTGGGAGCAGTACGCCTCGGGGCGCGCCCTGGTCCGCTACGCGCGGCAGCGCGCCACCGCCACCCCGGAGGCCGCCGAGGTGCTGCTCGGCCTCGGCGACGGCACCGCGGAGGGCATCGAGGGCAAGCACGTCAGCGCGGCCGCCAGGCGCGGCGACAAGGTGGCCGTCGACTCCTTCCGGGAGCTGGCCCGTTGGGCCGGCGCCGGCCTCGCCGACCTGGCCTCGCTCTTCGACCCCTCGGCCTTCATCGTCGGCGGCGGCGTCTCCGACGAGGGCGACCTGGTGCTCGACCCGATCCGCAAGTCCTTCCGCCGCTGGCTGGTCGGCGCCCGCTACCGGCCGCACGCCCAGGTGCTCGCCGCCCAACTGGGCAACCGGGCCGGCCTGGTGGGCGCGGCCGACCTGGCCCGGCAGGGCTGAGTCCGCGCGCCGGCATGCCGACCGAGGTACGGCTGCTCAGCTACAACATCCGCTCCATGCGGGACGACACGGCGGCGCTGGCCCGGGTGATCAGGGCCTGCGCCCCCGACGTGGTGTGTGTCCAGGAGGCCCCGCGCTTCCTGGGCTGGCGCCGCAGGGTGGCCCGTCTCGCGCGGGCCACCGGCCTCTTCCCGGTGAGCGGCGGCGCCGCGGCCACCGGACCGATGATCATGGCGGCGCCGCGGGCGTTGGTCGAGTCGGCGGGCGACCTCACCCTGCCGCACACCCCGGGGCTGCACCGCCGGGGCCTGGCCACCGCCGTGCTGCGGTTCGCCGGCGGCGGGCGGCTCGGCGTCGTCAGCTGTCACCTGAGCCTGCGGGCGGCCGAGCGCCGCCGGCACGCGCCGCTGGACGCCGACCGGCTCGCCGCGCTCGACGCGCGGGCCGCGGTGCTGGCCGGCGACCTCAACGAGGACCCGGGCGGCGCCGCGTTCCGGCTCCTCACCTCGCGCGGCCTCCGGGACGCCTGGGAACTCGCCCCCGAGGGCGGCGAGTCGACCTCCCCGGCGAACGCCCCCGCCCGCCGGATCGACGCCGTGCTCTGCACCGGGCCGGTCACGGTGCTGGGCTGCGGCGTGCCGGCCGAGCCCGACCCGGCCGACCTGCGCGCCGCCACCGACCACCTGCCGGTGCTGGCCAGGCTCGAGATCCGAACCGGGCTCGAGATCTGAACCGGCCGCGCGGAAGGGCGGCGTCAGACGACGGCGCCGCTGCCCGGGTCCGTGAAGTCGTCGTCCCGGCCGTCCCGCAGTCGGGTGATCAGCGTGGCGAAGCCGCCCAGGAAGCCACCCACCCCCAGGGTGACGATCCACCAGGTCATCCGCTGCTGGAACAGCACGGCGACGATCAGCAGCAGCGGGCCGCCGAGCACCGCGATCCACGCCAGCTTGGTGGTCAGGTCCGTCTCCGGCAGCGGCGGCGGCTCGGGAGGCACGAAGTGGTCCTCGTCCTCGTCCTCCGCGGCCTCCCAGTCCCGCGGGCCGGTCAGCGGTCCCGAGGTGGGGCCGGCGCTCGCGGGCCCGGCCTCCGGGCCGTCCGCCGGCTCGGCCACCGGCACCCGGTCGACCGTGTCCGTCAGGTCGGCCTCGCCCGCCTTCGGCCAGACGCCCGGCGGGTCGACCGGCTCCTCGCCGTAGCCGGCGACGATCTCGGCCCAGGCGGCTTCCTCGTCGATCGGGTCGCGGCCGTCGCCGCGCTCCTGGTCACGTTCCGTCACGGAGAGTCTTCCTTGTCGCGAGCCGGTGCAAGCCGGGTGATGAAGGCGTCCGTCTCTTGAAAGATACGCTCCGCGTCGTGATCCAGGGTGGCCACGTGAAAGCTGGACGGCAGCAGCAGTTCGGTCACGTCCGTGGAGGACACCCGGGAGCGGACGAGGTCCACGTCCCCCGGCGCCAGCACATGGTCCTCGGCGCTGCGCATCAGCAGCAACGGCTGTGTGACCCGCGGCAGTTCGGCCCGCACCAGGGCCTGCAGCCGGCGCAGCGAGTGGGCGGCGTGCAGCGGCACCCGGTCGTAGCCGGACTCGGCGACGCCGTCCTTCGCTATGTCCGAGACGATCCCCTTCGTGCTGGACACCAGATGGCGCAACACCGGCAGCAGGAAGCCGGCGGGCGAGGGGAAGGTGACCCCGGGATTGACGACGGCGACCCCGGCGACGTCCGAGCCGTGCCTGGCCGCCAGCCGCAGCGCGAGCGCCCCGCCCATCGAGAGCCCGCAGACGAACACCGCGGCGCAGCGGCCGCGCAGTTCCCGCAGCTCGCGGTCGACCGTCGCGTACCAGTCCTCCCAGCCGGTGCGCTGCATGTCCTGCCACCGGGTGCCGTGCCCGGGGAGCAGCGGCAGCGAGACCGTGAGACCGCGGTCCGCCAGGTGCTCTGCCCAGGGGCGCAGCGAGTGCGGGGTGCCGGTGAATCCGTGACACAGCAGCACCCCGGTCGACGAGCCGTCGTGCGTGAAGGGCTCGGCCCCGGGAAGAAGGCGCATCGTCTGCTCGCTCCGATCGTGGGCTTAGGGCGCCAGTAACCCTATTCCCCAGTAAGGTCGGGTCATAGAACACGGGAGGTTGACGGGGTGCTGTACGGGGCGATGAAGATATCCGTGGGGGCCGGGCTGAAGGTGGTCTTCCGCCCCTGGGTGGAGGGGCTCGAGCACGTGCCGGCGGAGGGGCCGGCGATCCTCGCGAGCAACCACCTGTCGTTCTCCGACTCCTTCTTCCTGCCGGCTGTGCTCGACCGCAAGGTCACCTTCATCGCCAAGGCGGAGTACTTCACCTCGCCCGGCGTCAAGGGGCGGCTCACGGCGGCGTTCTTCCGGGGCGTCGGCCAGCTGCCCGTGGACCGCTCGGGCGGCCGCGCCGCGGGCGAGGCCGCGATCCGCAGCGGCGTCTCGGTGCTGGAGCGCGGCGAGCTCTTCGGCATCTACCCGGAGGGCACCCGCTCCCCTGACGGCCGCCTCTACCGCGGCAAGCCGGGCGGCCTGGCCCGGATAGCGCTGGCCACGGGCGCGCCGGTGATACCCGTGGCCATGATCGACACCGAGAAGATCCAACCGCCTGGCAAGGTCGTCCCCAGGGTGATGCGGCCCGGCATCCGGATCGGCGAGCCGCTCGACTTCAGCCGCTACGAGGGCATGGACGAGGACCGCTTCATCCTGCGCTCCGTGACCGACCAGGTCATGTACGCGATCATGAAGCTCTCCGGCCAGGAGTACGTGGACGTCTACGCCTCCGTCGCCAAGAAGATGATCACCGAGGCGGCCAAGCGGGACGCCGAGGACGCGAAGCGGGCCGACGCCGAGGGCCCGCGGGAGACCGGGGACGCGGGGGAGTAGCGCAGATGTCCGTGGAGCGGCCGCTGTGGCGCGCCCTCACCGGCTACCGGCTGCTGACGCTCTGCTACGCGCTGGTGCTGTTCCTCCTCTCCCACGACGACTACGGCCGCCCGCTGGTCGGCGCCGGCTACCTGCTCGCGCTGACCCTCTGGACGCTGCTCACCACCCCCCTGGTCTCCGGTGCCGAACGCTGCACGCCCCGCTTCCTGGCGGTCGACCTGACGATGGCGGTGGGCGGCACCATGCTGACCCTGGCCGCCGACCCGCGCGCCGCCGTCGGCCCCACGCTGCCGTCGATCTGGGTGGCCGGACCGGTGCTGGCCGTGGCCCTCAAGGGCGGCTGGCGCTGGGGCGGCGCGGCGGCCGTCGGCATGGGCGCCGCCAACCTCGCCGAGGACGGCAGGTTCTCCGGCACGGCGCTGCACAACGCGGTGCTGGTCTGCGTGGCGGCCGTCGCCATCGGCTACGTGGTGGAGGTGGCGCGCGCCAGCGAGCGCGCGCTGGCCAGGGCGCTGCGGATCGAGGCCGCCACCAGGGAGCGGGAGCGGCTGGCCAGGGACATCCACGACGGGGTGCTCCAGGTGCTGGCGATGGTGCAGCGGCGCGGCACCGCGCTCGGCGGCGAGGCCGCGGAGCTCGGCCGGCTCGCCGGCGAACAGGAACGCGCGCTCCGCACACTGGTCACGGGCGTGGCTCCGGCCGCCACGCCGGCGGTCGCGCCGGCGAGTGGCGACCTGTCGGCGCTGCTGGCGTCCGCCGCCGGGCGCGGCGACCGCGTCACGTTCTCCGGCCCCGGCACGCCGGTGGAACTGCCGGCGCACGCCGCCCGCGAGCTGACGGCGGCCGTCGAGGCGGCGCTCGACAACGTCCGCCGGCACGCGGGCGCGGCGGCGAGCGCGTGGATACTGCTGGAGGACGAACCCGACGCGGTGCTCGTCACGGTGCGCGACGACGGCCCCGGCATCCCGACCGGCCGACTGGCCGCCGCGGCGGCCGAGGGCCGCCTCGGCGTGGCCCAGTCCATCCGGGGCCGGCTCCGCGACCTCGGCGGCGACGCCGAGTGGGCGTCCGTGCCGGGCCAGGGCACGGAGGTCGAGTTGCGGATGCCGAAGGGCGCGGGAGAGGGAGGGAACCCATGAGGGTGATGGTGGTCGACGACCACCCGATGTGGCTCGACGCGGTGGCCAGGGACCTGGGCGAGGCCGGTATGGAGGTGGTCGCCACCGCCGGCGACGGCCCCCAGGCGGTACGGCGCGCGCGGGCCGCGCGCCCCGACGTGCTGGTCCTCGACCTCAACCTGCCGGGCCTGCCGGGCGCCGAGGTCTGCCGGCAACTCGCCGGCGAGGTACGGGTGCTGGTGCTCTCGGCGAGCGGCGAACAACGCGACGTGCTGGAGGCGGTGAAGGCCGGGGCCACCGGCTACCTGGTGAAGTCGGCCAGTGCGGCCGAACTCGTCGACGCCGTCCGCCGCACGGCGGCCGGCGAACCCGTCTTCACGCCCGGCCTCGCCGGCCTCGTCCTCGGCGAGTTCCGCCGCCTGGCCGCCGCGACGACGGCCGAGGCCGTCACCGACGTCCCCCACCTCACCGACCGCGAGACGGAGGTGCTGCGGCTGGTGGCCAAGGGCCTCACCTACCGGCAGATCGCGGATCGACTGGTCATCTCGCACCGGACGGTGCAGAACCATGTGCAGAACACGTTGGGCAAGCTGCAGTTGCACAACCGGGCGGAGTTGGTGCGATACGCGATCGAACGCGGCCTGGACTAGCGGTTTCCCCCACCCACCCGGCCTCGGCCGCCGGCCGGGCGGCGTAGCCGCCGCCTCGGTCCGGGACCCCGTTGGTTCACGCCCGCGCAGAGCGCGGACGGGGCCCGGCCCGCCGCTAGCCGATTTCCGCGCCCCGCGGCCGTGCCGGGTCGCGCCCACCCACCCGCCCCAGCGGGTGGCTTTGCGCGGCCTCGGCCGCCGGCCGGGCGGCGTAGCCGCCGCCTCGGTCCGGGACCCGTTGGTTCACGCCCGCGCAACGCGCGGACGGGGCACCAGCCGGTGTCAGCCGACCTGCGCCCCGAAGGGCCGGGCGGCGCAGCCGCCTTGGCCCAAGGAGCCCGCGGCCCCTCGCCCGCTTCGCCGGGCGGCACAGCCGCCACGGTCCGGCCCGGGCCGCAGGCCCACCCCCGCGCGGAGCGCGAGAAGGGCGGGTGGGTGGGGAAACCCCGCGTCACGCCGCCGCCCGCGCGCCGCGCCGGGCCGCAGGCCCACCCCGCGCCCTGGGCCGCAGCCCCCCGCGGAGCGCGAGGAGGGCGGGTGGGTGGGGGGAGCAACCGTCCGGTGAGTCTCAGACCGGCAGGTCGCTCCCCGCCGTCAGGGATGCGACGATCGCGGGGCCGTTCAGCGTCAGCACGGACTCCGCGTGGAACTGGACCGCCGTGAAGCCGGGCCCCCGCATCGCGTGGACCTCAGACGTCGCCGCGTCGCGCGCCACCTCCACGCCGCGCCGCGCCAACGCCGCGGCCGTCTCGTCGTCGCAGCGCGCCACGTACGAGTTGTAGAAGCCGACCGTCTCCTCGCGGCCGAAGAGGTCGATCCGTTCCTGCGCGCCCTGGAAGGGGCGCCGCTTGCGGACCAGGTCGAGGCCGAGGTGCGCGGCGACGAGTTCGTGCCCCAGGCAGACGCCGATCACCGACCGGCCGTCACCCCCGCTCGCCAGCAGGGCGGCCGTCAGCTCGCGCAGCACCCGCATCTTGGGGTCGGCCTGGTCGCGTGGGTCGCCGGGGCCGGGGCCGAGGAGGACCGGGCCCTGGTGGGCGAGGGCGCGCGGCACGGCGCCCGGCGCGTCGTAGCGGGTCACCTCGACCTCCGCGCCGGTCGCCCTGAGCAGGTGGGCCAGCATCGAGGTGAACGTGTCCTCGGCGTCGATCACCAGGATCCGCGGGCCGCCGCCGGCGGCCGGGGCGTCCTGCATCCGGAGCCAGAACGGCGCCAGGCCGGTGCGGCGCGCGGCCAGCGCCGCGCGGACGCGCTGGTCGTCGGCCAGCCGGGGGCGCGGCGCGCCGGACTCGGCGGGGCGGCCGGCCCGGACGCCGAGGGCCGCGAGGACGCCGGCGACCTTCGCGTGGGTCTCGGCGACCTCGCCCGCCGGGTCCGAGCCGCGCACCAGCGTGGCGCCCACCGGGACCCGTAGCCGGCCGTCCGCCGCGTCGATGTCGGCGGTCCTGATCAGGATCGGCGAGTCGACGCCGTCCGCCGTCAGCAGGGCGAGCGCGCCCGCGTAGTAGCCGCGTCCTTCGTGCTCGTAGCGGCTGATCACCCGGCAGGCGTTCTCCACCGGGGAGCCGGTGACGGTCGCCGCGAACATCGTCTCCCGCAGCACCTCCCGCACGTCGAGCGTGCTGCGTCCCCGCAGCTCGTACTCGGTGTGCGCGAGGTGCGCCATCTCGCGGAGCCGGGGCCCGATCACCACGCCGCCCTGGTCGCCGACGGCGCACATCATCTTCAGCTCCTCGTCGACCACCATCGACAGCTCCTCGGTCTCCTTGCGGTCGTCGAGGAACTCGAGCAGCCCGGTGACGCTGGGGCCGTCCGCCGGATAGCGGTAGGTGCCGCTGATGGGGTTCATGACGACGGTGTCGCCGCTCATCCTGACGTGGACCTCGGGGCTGGCGCCGACCAGCACCCGGTCGCCGGTGTGCACCACGAAGGTCCAGTAGGCGCCGCGTTCGGCGGCCAGCAGGCGACGGAAGAGGGCGAGCGCGTCGCGGCGCGAGAAGCC
Source organism: Streptomyces mayteni (assembly GCF_054783955.1). Classification (NCBI taxonomy): domain Bacteria; kingdom Bacillati; phylum Actinomycetota; class Actinomycetes; order Kitasatosporales; family Streptomycetaceae; genus Streptomyces; species Streptomyces mayteni. The sequence goes on from NZ_BAAGPR010000135.1 coordinate 12,280, forward strand.
GTCGATCCGGCCGGTGAAGGTGCGCCTGATCACGAAGTTGGCGCCTTGGCCGGCGCCGATCTCGTGCTGGACGACGTCGGCCACCACCCGCTCGTAGGCGGCGTCGTCCAGGTCGAAGGCGCCGTCCCGCACGGTGACGGCGTCGTCGGGGAGGGCGTCGAGCACCGCGTCGACGGGCAGCTCGTGGACGGCCTGGGGCAGCAGCACGGCGAGCGGGGTGCCGTCGTCGGTGACCTCGAAGCCGCGCTCGGCGAGCTGACGGAACGGGATCAGCGCCAGCGCGTGCTCGTGGCGCGGCAGCTCGGCGAGCCGGTCGAGCTCGACGACGGGGCCGGTCAGCAGCTCGACCGTGTCGTGGTCACGGCCCGGGGTGCGGCGGCGGAGCAGGGCGAACGGGGTCGGGCCGGCGAGCAGCGCGTCCAGGAGGCGTGGGGCGTCGTGCATGGCGGGTGGTCCCTTCGATTCGCATCGTCAACGATGTCGAGTGGGTCGAAGATCGAGAGGGGACGGGCCCGCGAACGCCGAAGGCCGCCCCTCGGGCGGCCTTCGCGGTGGTCGGTGCTGCGCGCGATCAGTGGGCCGCCGGATGAGCGGTCCACCACCAGGAGCTGATACGCGTCGCGAACATGCCGGGGACTGTACACCACGGGTCGCGCCGGGTGGCCCCGTCTCACTCCCTGGCTGCCCGGGAAAAGGGCTGGACGCCACCCCGTAATCTGGAGCGCGTGAGCGTGAACCCAGACAGCAGCACTCGCACGCCCGCCTGGCGTGACCTTCCCGCGGCTCAGCAGCCCGACTACCCGGACGCCGCGGCCCTGCGGGCCGTCGTCGCTGACCTGGAGTCCTATCCGCCGCTGGTGTTCGCCGGCGAGTGCGACCAGCTGCGTGCCCGGATGGCCGCGGTGGCGCGGGGCGAGGCGTTCCTGCTGCAGGGCGGGGACTGCGCCGAGGCGTTCGACCAGGTCAGCGCCGACCAGATCAGGGCCAAGCTGAAGACGCTGCTCCAGATGAGCGCCGTGCTCCAGTACGCGGCCGCCGTGCCGGTGGTGAAGGTGGGCCGGATCGCCGGCCAGTACTCGAAGCCGCGGTCGAAGCCCACCGAGGTGCGGGACGGCGTGACGCTGCCGACGTACCGGGGCGACTCGGTCAACGGCGCGGAGTTCACCACCGAGGCCCGGGTGCCCGACCCGGAGCGGCTGCGGCGGATGTACCACGCGTCGGCCGCCACGCTGAACCTGGTGCGCGGCTTCACCACGGGCGGCTACGCGGACCTGCGCCAGGTGCACGCCTGGAACCAGGACTTCGTGCGCAACTCGGCGTCCGGCCGGCGCTACGAGGCGCTGGCGCGGGAGATCGACAACGCGCTGAACTTCATGCGGGCCTGCGGCGCCGATCCGGCCGAGTTCCACTCGGTGGAGTTCTACTCCTCGCACGAGGCGCTGCTGCTCGACTACGAGGCCGCCCTGACCAGGACGGACTCGCGCACCGGGCGGCTGTACGACGTCTCCGCGCACATGGTGTGGATCGGCGAGCGCACCCGGCAGCTCGACGGGGCGCACATCGAGTTCGCCTCGTCGATCCGCAACCCGATCGGCGTCAAGCTGGGCCCGACGACCACCCCCGAGGAGGCGCTGACGCTGATCGACCGCCTCGACCCGGACCGGGAGCCGGGCCGGCTGACGTTCATCACCCGGATGGGCGCGGACCGGATCAGGGACCGGCTCCCCACGCTGGTCGAGAAGGTCACGGCGTCCGGCGCCCAGGTGGCGTGGGTCTGCGACCCGATGCACGGGAACACCTTCGAGGCGGCCTCCGGGCACAAGACGCGGCGCTTCGACGACGTCCTCGACGAGGTCAAGGGCTTCTTCGAGGTCCACAAGGAGCTCGGCACCCACCCGGGCGGCATCCATGTCGAGCTGACCGGCGACGACGTCACCGAGTGCGTGGGCGGCGGCGACGAGATCTTCGTCGACGACCTGCACCAGCGGTACGAGACGGCGTGCGACCCCCGGCTGAACCGCAGCCAGTCGCTCGACCTGGCGTTCCTGGTCGCGGAGATGTACCGGGCGTAGCCGCTCGGCGGGGGGTGGCGGGGGCCACACTCCGGGGTACTGTCGGGCGATTCGGACAGCGGGTAAGGTTAGGTTTACCTCACTATGTGAGCCTGGCTTCCGCGTTACCCGCTGTTCGGAGGGTCTGAAGGTGTACGTCTGCTCGTGCTTCGGTATCACGGAGCAGCAGGTGCGCGAGCGCGCCGCCGCCGGGGCGGCGACGCCGCGGCAGATCGCCTCCGACTGCAAGGCGGGCACCGACTGCGGCTCCTGCGTGCGCCGCATCCAGTGCCTGCTCGGCCGGGGCCGGCCGGCGGCCGAGGCGCCGGCGGCGGTGGTCCCGGCCCCCACCCCGGCACCCGCCCGGGCCCCCGTCGCCGCCCCGACCGGCACCCCGGCCTACTCCGCGTAGTTCGCGCCCGCGCCGTCGTCGTCCCCGCTCGGCTGCTTGATCTGCTGGGCGAGGTACAGCGGTTCGCCCAGCTTCTCGACGAGCTCCAGCTGGGTGTCCAGGTAGTCGATGTGGTGCTCCTCGTCCTTGAGGATGGACTCGAAGATCTTGGCCGACGTGATGTCGTGCTTGGCCCGCATCACCTCGATGCCGCGCCGCAGCCGGTCGATGGCCTCGACCTCGATCTGCCGGTCGGCCTGGAACATCTCGGTGACCGTCTGGCCGACCCTGACGTGGAAGAGCCGCTGGTAGTTCGGCAGGCCCTCCAGGAAGATGATCCGGTCCGTCAGGACCTCCGCGTGCCGCATCTCGTCGAACGACTCGGCACGGGTGTAGGCGGCCAGCTTGGTCCAGCCGAAGTTCTCCTGCATCTTGGCGTGCAGGAAGTACTGGTTGATGGCCGTCAGTTCGGCCGTCAGCTGCTCGTTCAGAAACTCGATGACCTCGGGGTCGCCCTGCATGGCGGCGCGTTCCTTCCCTGGCGTTCCGCGGCTTCGCCCGGCCCAGGAGGAGGGGTCGGCCGGATCGTGCGCGCATCGTGGCATCACGCAGGCGATACGTCCAGTAAGCGAAGGCTTACCGAAATGCACGCTTCCCGCCGGTTTCGCGCCGTCTCGCGGGTTTCGGGCGGCGCGAGCCGGGTGGTGGTGCGGGGTGGTGTCCGAGGTCTGTCACCATGGAGGCATGGGTCAGCCGGACAACCGAGTGGGGGAGGCGGGGCGGCTGCCCCCGGGGCAGCGACCACAGCGTGGCTGGCCCGTCACGCACTACGGGCCGGTGCCCCGATTCCGTCCGGAGCGTTGGGAGTTCCGGGTCTTCGGCGCCACGGCCGACGGGGACAAGCACTGCTGGACGCACGAGGAGTTCTCCGCGCTCCCGTACGAGACGGTCGTCGCCGACCTGCACTGCGTCACCAAGTTCAGCATGCTGGGCGAGGAGTGGGGCGGGGTGCGGGCCACCACCATCCTGGAGCTGGCGCCGCCGGCCCCCGAGACGACACATGTGATGGTCTGGGCGGAGTACGGCTACAGCGCCAACCTGCGGCTCGCCGACTTCACCGCGGAGAGCGTCGTCTTCGCCACCCACCGGGACGGCGAGCTGCTGACCGCGGAGCACGGCTTCCCGCTGCGGCTGATCGTGCCGCACCTCTACGCCTGGAAGGGCCCCAAGTGGGTGCGCGGCGTCGAGTACATGACCGCCGACCGGCGCGGCTTCTGGGAGGAGCGCGGCTACCACAACATCGGGGACCCGTGGCGGGAGCAGCGCTACTCGTATCAGGAGGAGCCGGGCGAGGGCCCCGAGCTCTGAGCGTCCTCGGGGGGTTGCGGCTCGCGCAGCTCCTTGAGTCTGGCGACGTCGGCCGCGTGGCCCGGCTGGCCGCCGGGCGTCTCGATGACCAGCGGCACGCCGGCCGTGGCCGGGTGGCGGAACAGCTCGGCGAACGGGTCGGCGCCGATGTGGCCGGCCCCGATGTTCGCGTGCCGGTCGCGGTGCGCGCCGGCCGGCTCCTGGGAGTCGTTGGCGTGGATCAGCCGCAGCCGCCCCGGCCCCGCGACGGCGGTCAGCTCGTCGAGCGTCGCCCGGACGCCGCCGGGCACGGCGAGGTCGTGGCCGGCCGCGAAGACGTGGCAGGTGTCCAGGCAGACGCCGAGCCGCGGATGGCGGTCGAGGGCGTCGAAGTACGGGCCCAGGTCCTCGATCCTGGCGCAGAGCGAGGCGCCCTGGCCCGCGGTGGGTTCCAGCAGCAGCCACGGGTCGTCGGGCTCGGTCAGCTCGTCGAGCAGCGGACGCAGCAGCCGCCGCACCTGCGCGAGGGCCACCGCCCTGGTCCGGCCGCCGGTGGCTGAGCCGGTGTGCACGACGACGCCGTGTGCGCCGATCTCGCGGGCGCGGCGCATGGAATGACGGAGCGACACCACCGAGCGTTCCGCGGTGTCGGGGTCGGCCGAGCCGGGGTTGATGAGGTAGGGCGCGTGCACGTAGGCGGGCAGCGACTCGGCCGCGCAGGCGGCGCGGAACTGCTCGTCCTGGCGCGGGTTTCCGGGCGGTGTGGCCCAGCCGCGCGGGTTGGCGACGAACACCTGGAGCGTCTCGGCGCCCAGCGCGCGGGCGTAGGGAACGCCGACGGCGGCCAGGCCCCCGGCTACGGGGACGTGGCCGCCGATCGGATTGCGTTCGCGACGGTGTTCGCGAGGGTGTTCGCGATGCTGAGAACTGCTCACCGACCCAGAATGCCAGGCCGGTAGGGCGGTTTCGGCACGGGCCCGGTCAGTAGGGGCCGTTGACGTTGTCGATCGAACCGTAGCGGTCCCACGCGTAGTTGGCGGCCGCGACGATGTTGGCGACCGGGTCGTACAGGTCGTACGGCGTGCCCTCGACGTGATAGGCGTCGAACGTCGGCTGAATGACCTGGAGCAGACCGATGGACGGCGTGCCGTTGATCGCGTTGATATCCCAGTCGTTCACCGCGCTGGGATTGCCGCTCGATTCCCGCATGATGTTGCGGTAAAGGCCGTCGTAGCTGCCCGGAATTCCGTGCTGGGCCATGATGTCGAGCGCCTCGTTGATCCAGCCGTCGAGGTTGTCCGGGTAGGTGGTCGCGGTGGGCTCGGCGGCCGGGGCGGTCACCGGCTCGGAGACCGGCTCCACGGCCGGCTCGCTGGCGGCCGCGGCCTCCGAGGCGGCGGCGCCCTCGGCGGCGGCCTGCTCGGCGGCGCCCTGCTGGGCGGCGGCCTCCTCGGCGGCGCGGGCCTCGGCGGCCACCCGCTCGGCCTGCGC
>NZ_BAAGPR010000136.1:0-17411 GCF_054783955.1 Streptomyces mayteni
CGGGGGGAGGGTGGCCGTGGAGCCGGCCAGTCCGAGGCCGCCGAGCGGCACCGCGAGCAGCAGCACGGTGGCGAGCAACGGCAGCAGCCGGCGGCGCTCGACGGCGGCCACGCCCGTGGCGCGCGCGGCCCGCGACACCTGCGCGGGCAGCCGCGGCCGGCCGGGCCTCGGAAGCCTCGGAAGGAGAGTCGGCGGCATCAGCTGCCCCCGAGGCGGAGACAGGCGGCGGCGGTGCGGAGCATGATCCGGACGTCCTGCCAGAGCGACCAGGTCTCGATGTAGAGGTTGTCGAACCGGGTGCGGTCCTCGATGGACGTGTCGCCGCGCAACCCACTGACCTGGGCGAGGCCGGTGAGCCCGACCGGCATCCGGTGGCGGTCCGCGTAGCCGGGGTAGAGCCGGCTGAACCGCTCGACGAAGTGCGGTCGTTCGGGGCGCGGGCCGACGAGGCTCATGTCGCCGCGCAGCACGTTCCACAGCTGGGGCAGTTCGTCGAGCGAGGTGCGCCGCAGCAGCCGGCCGACGGGGGACATCCGGCCGTCGTGGCTGATGTTCCAGCGGGTGGCGGCCTCCTGGTCGTCGGCCGGCCGCAGGCTGCGGAACTTCAGCATGACGAACGACCGGCCGTCCTCGCCGACCCGCTCCTGCCGGAAGATCACGCCAGGACCGTCGGCGAGCCGGACGGCGACCGCGCAGAGCAGCAGCAGCGGCGCGACGGCGACCAGGGCGGTGCCGGAGACGGCGACGTCGAGGCCGCGTTTGGCCCACCTGGCGATCCGGTAGCCGGGCGGCGGGTCGAGGCGGCGGCAGGTGTAGCCCCACAGGTGGCCGTGGCGCGGCCGTCCGGCGAGCCGCGTGCCGGCCGGCCCCGACTCGATCCACCAGACCGCGCAGCCGCGTTCCCAGAAGGGCCGCAGCAGTGGGGGCCGCGGTGGGCGGGCGAAGACGACGTGCCGGACGCCGCCGCGCAGCACGGCCCGGCCGAGGTCGGCGCCGAGCGGCAGCACCGGCAACGGGGCCCGCTCGGGCAGCCGCTCGGGAACCGGGCCGACGAGGGCGACGGGCCGCATGCCGAACTCGGGGTGCGCCTGGAGCATGGCGGCGACGCGCTGGGCGTGCGCGCCGGTGCCCACGATCAGCGTGGGGAGCGGTCGACGGCGCGCGGCGCGGCGACGGGTCGCGTGGACGGTGCCGCGCGCCAGGACGGCGAGCAGGGTCTGGGCGGAGACGAGCACGAGCGTCCTGACCGGCTCGTGCCGTTCGGCGAGGAGCGTGGCGGCGCCGCACCAGGCGACGACGGAGTGGCCGAGCAGCGGCGGGAGCTCGTCGAGGGCGGCGGCGGTGGGCGTCGGCCGGTAGAGGCCGCGGACCCGGTTGAGGGCGGTGAACGCGACGAGGACGACCAGCGCGGCCAGCACGAGGGCCGGGGTGAGCGCCTCGGACGCCGGGGAGGGGCCGGCGAGCACGGGGAGGCCGGCGACGGCGAGCGCGTTGCGCGCCAGCAGCGCGCCGGCCGCGGTGTCGCGGGCCGGCTGCCGGGAGCGGCGGCGCGGCGGGGTGGGCGCGGGGAGCGGGCCACGGGGCTGGACGACGGCGGTCTTGACGCCGCCCGCCACGGTGGCGGTGGTGACGGTGGCGGTCCCTTCGATGGTCATCGCCGCGCGCGCTCCCCGCGGCCGGGCGCCAGGGGCCGGGTGCCGCAGGCGGATCTCGGCGCCTCGTCCGACGGTTCGCCGGCGGCCCGCCGCGGTCCCGGCGTCAGCAGCCGCCGGTAGAGCCGCAGGCAGGCGGCGGCGGTGTGCCGCACGTCGTGGCTGGCCAGGACGTGGTCGCGGGCCTGCCGGCCGAGGGTGTCGCGGAGGTCGGGCGCGTCCAGCAGCGCGGTGACGGCCCCGGCCAGGGCCCGGGGGTCGGCTGGCGGGACGAGGCAGTGCGGGGCGTGGCCGGGCGGCAGGCTCTCCCTGGCGCCGCCGACGTCGGTCAGCAGCACGGGCCGGCCGGCGGCCATCGCCTCCAGGGGCGCCAGCGCCATGCCCTCCCAGCGGGACGGCAGCACGACGAGGTCGGCGGCCGCGTACCAGGGCAGGGTGTCGTCGGTGTGGCCGGCGAACAGCACCTCGGGTCCCGCGGCGCGGTGCAGTGCGGCCCGTTCAGGACCTTCGCCGACGAGCGCGAGCCGGGCGGTGGGGAACCGGTCGAGCACCGCGGGCCAGGCGCGGAGCAGCAGGTCCTGGCCCTTCTGCGGGCAGAGCCGGCCGACGCACACCACGAGCGGGGCGCGCTGCGGCAGGCCGTGCACGGCGGCCAGCGCGGCGCGCGCCTGGCGCCGCGCGACCCCGTCGGCGGCCGGGTGGCGGTCGAGGTCGACGCCGTTGCGGATGACGGTGTGCCGGCCGGCGATCCCGGCCCGCTCGGCGCGCCGCCGCTCCTCCTCGCTGACGCAGAGCACCCGGTGCGTCCAGCGGGCGGCGTGCCGCTCCCAGCGGACGGCGAGCCGCGCGGTGGCGCCGCCGACCGCCTCGAACGACCAGGCGTGCGGCTGGAAGACGGTGGGCAGCCGGCCGCGCAGCGCGAGCCGCCCGGCCAGGCCGGCCTTGGCGCTGTGCAGGTGGACGAGGTCGGGGGCGGCCCTGCTGATGGCGCGGGCCGCGAAGGCGACCTCCCACGGCAGGTTGGGCCCGGGGGCCCGCTCGGCGTGCCAGAGCCGGACGTCGGCCCCGGCGGCCGCCGCGGCCCGGCCGAGTTCGCCGCCGGACGGGCAGAGCACGATGGCGCGGATCCCGGCGTGGGTCTGCGCGCGCACCAGGTCGGTGACGACCCGGGCGACGCCGCCGTCCACGGGCTGGGCGAGGTGCACTACGGTCAGCACGCTTCCGTCCTTGCGGGCTTCGGGGCTCGGGATTCGAGAGGAAGGCTTCGGGAGGCGGTGGGGCCGCCGGCCGGCCCGGCTCAGCCGGCCGCGTCGACCTGGAGGAACAGCGCGCCGAGCTGGTAGTCGTGGTCGCCGCTGCCGAACCCGACGTCCAGGCCGCCCTCGGCGCCCTCCGCCAGCGCGCCCGAGATGTCCAACACATCCGCGTCGAAGCCGAGGGTGTTGGGGTGGGCGGGCTCGCGCTTGTCGACGGATCTGCCGTGGTCGGCGATCGTGGAGTTCATCACGTCCTGGACGGGGTTGACGGCGTCGCCGAGCGCCCCGTCCAGGCCGGCGGCCCGCACCGTCACCGTGTCCCCCGTCCGCCCGCGGTCACCGCCGCCGGCCACCACGCCGAGGCTGCCGTGCGCCCCCGGGTCGGCGGTGAGTTCCGGAATCCGCAGGTCGGCGGTGGCGCCCGCTCCGTCCACCGAGACGAAGCCGTCCCAGAGGGCGATCTCCCGCAGCGGTTCCGCCGCGTTCTCGTAGGCCACCACCAGGCTCCAGCCGCCCCAGCCGCCGGCCGCCGAATGCCCCATGGCGGTGTTGATCTGGGCGACCGTCCAGGATCCCGGCTGGCTCCAGCGCACCAGCTCGGTGACGTCGGCCGAGGCGAAGAACGCGGCCTGGTCGCCGGTGTCCCGGTGGCCGATGACGGAATCCGCGAGCAGTTCCTTGTACTGTCCGCCCGGCTCGGCGATCAGCACCCGGCCGTTGTCCTGCGGCGGTTTGTGTTCGCCGACCCGGATATTGGCCCCCCAGTAAAGGCGGGCGTGGCTCACCCGTGACCCGGGAGGCAGCCGGAGTTCCGCGCGACTGGAGTTGTAGGTGTTGGGATCGGAGTCGACGTCGATGTACGCCATCTCGTACTGGCCGCCCCCGGCCGCCGCTCCCGACTGGGCTTCCGAGCAGCTGGGGGCCGAGGCGAGCACCACGCGGCCGCAGGTGATGACGGAGTTGGCGGCCTGCGCGACGCCGCCGTGTTGGACCGCGCGATAACGCTCGGCGAACGGAATGGTGGGCGCCTCGGCGGCGACCGCGGCGAACGGCCGCTGGCCGATGGCGAACAACGCGACAACGGAGAGAACGAACAAGGCCAGGCGCCGCATGACTCACCCTTCGACCGCTTTCCGACCGGCGTTGAAAACCATGACAGAAAACAAACGGGAAATCACGTAAAACGCGCGGGGCCTCGCACATGACAGCACACCACGATTTACATAAGAATTGATTTACATACGAATGGGAATGATGGTCACACCACACAGAACGCTGGCGCCACACAAGGCTGGTTCCACACAGAACAGAAAAGAGCCCCCGCTCCGGATCTCTCCGGAGCGGGGGCTCTCACCAACTGGTGCGCGAGGGGGGAGTTGAACCCCCACGCCCTTTCGGGCACTGGAACCTGAATCCAGCGCGTCTGCCTATTCCGCCACCCGCGCATACGCACCGCCGAAGGCTTCCGTGGACCCTCCCTGAGGACCGGCCAACCGGCCGCCGTCGACATGCAGAAGGCTAACACGCTTCCCGAGGCCCTCTCACCCGGTTTCCCGGGGCCCGGGACCCACGCCCCGGCGCCGCGAACCGACGCGCCCCGCGCGCACCCGGGACACTCGCCCCGCCCGATTCTCACCCACCCCGGGGCGTTCCCCTGGCGCATGCGCGACACTGTTCCTTGCCCGCCCCTACGATCCAGGGGTGGAGCGGTGCGCGCAGGGGAACCACCTGGTCGTCTCGCGCGTGGATACGATCAGTAAGCAGTACCACGCCGCGCGCACCGGGACACGGAGAAGGAGGTGCAGGACATGGGAGTACTGAAGCGCTTCGAACAGCGTCTTGAGGGCCTCGTCAACGGCACCTTCGCCAAGGTCTTCAAGTCCGAGGTCCAGCCCGTCGAGATCGCCGGTGCCCTGCAGCGCGAGTGCGACAACAACGCCGCCATCTGGAACCGGGAACGCACGGTCGTCCCCAACGACTTCATCGTCGAGCTCAGCTCGAGCGACTACCAGCGGCTCGCCCCCTACGCCAGCCAGCTGGGCGACGAGCTCGCCGGCATGGTCCGGGAGTACGCGAAGCAGCAGCGGTACACGTTCATGGGCGAGATCAAGGTCAACCTCGAGCAGTCCGCCGCGCTGGACACCGGCCTGTACCGGGTGCGCAGCCGCACCCTCGCCTCCTCCACCTCCGCCGCCCAGGCATCGGCGCCGCCCGCCGGCCCCCCCGGCCACGCCCTCCGGCCGCCGGCCGGCGGCCCGCCCCCGATGCCGCCGCGCGCCCCCGGTGCCGCCCCGCCGCCCTTCGGGCAGCCGGCCGCCGGCCGGGTCCGCCGCTGGGTCGAGATCAACGGCACCCGCCACCAGATCGCCCGCTCCAGCCTCGTGATCGGCCGGAGCACCGAGGCCGACGTGCGGGTGGACGACCCGGGCGTCTCCCGGCGGCACTGCGAGATCCAGGCCACCGAGCCGCCGGTCGTGCGCGACCTCGGATCCACCAACGGCATCGTGGTGGACGGGCAGCACACCAAACGCGCTACGCTCCGCGACGGTTCACGCGTCGTCGTGGGCAGCACCACCATCATCTACCGGCAAGCCGAAGGGTAAAGCGGGGGGCAATGTCAGAGCTGACCCTGACGGTCATGAGGCTGGGCTTCCTGGCCGTCCTGTGGCTGTTCGTGATCGTGTCCGTCCAGGTGATCCGCAGTGACCTCTTCGGCACCCGCGTCACCCAGCGCCCGGTCGCCCGTCGCCCCGAGCCGCAGCCGGCCCAGGGCCAGGCCCCGCCGCAGAGCCGGCGCGCCTCGCAGCCCCAGCAGCGCGGGCGGCAGCGCCGCGGCGCCCCCACCAAGTTGGTGGTCACCGAGGGATCCCTCACCGGTACCACTGTCGCCCTCCAGGGGCAGACCATTACGCTCGGCCGGGCACACGACTCGACCATCGTGCTGGACGACGACTACGCGTCAGGCCGGCACGCCAGGATCTACCCCGACCGGGACGGCCAGTGGATCGTGGAGGACCTGGGTTCGACCAACGGCACCTACCTGGACCGTGGCCGGCTGACCACCCCGGTTCCCATCCCGCTCGGCGCGCCGATCCGCATCGGCAAGACGGTCATCGAGCTGCGGAAGTAGGCGGACACATGACGACCGGAGGGTGGGCGAGGCGCGTATGAGCCTGTCACTCAGATTCGCCGCCGGATCCCATGTCGGGATGATCCGCGACCACAACGAGGACTCCGGCTACGCCGGTCCCCGGCTGTTGGCCATCGCCGACGGCATGGGCGGCCAGGCCGCGGGCGAGGTCGCCAGCTCCGAGGTGATCTCCACCCTCGTCCAGCTCGACGACGACATCCCGGGATCGGACATCCTCACCTCCCTCGACGCCTCGGTGCAGCGGGCCAACGGCCAGCTCCGCGCCATGGTGAACGAGGACCCCAGGCTGGACGGGATGGGCACCACGCTCACCGCCCTGCTGTGGACGGGCCAGCGGCTCGGCGTCGTGCACGTCGGCGACTCCCGCGCCTACCTCCTGCGGGACGGCGAGCTCACCCAGATCACCCAGGACCACACCTGGGTGCAGCGCCTGGTGGACGAGGGCCGGATCACCGAGGAGGAGGCCACCACCCACCCGCAGCGCTCGCTGCTGATGCGTGCCCTCGGCAGCGCCGACCACATCGAGGCCGACCTCTCCATCCGGGAGGTCAGGCCGGGCGACCGCTACATGGTCTGTTCCGACGGCCTGTCCGGGGTGGTCAGCGCCGAGACCCTGCGGGACACCCTCAACGCGTTCCACCCGCCGCAGGACACGGTCCGCGAGCTGATCGAGCTCGCGCTCCGCGGCGGCGGCCCCGACAACGTCACCTGCATCGTCGCCGACGTCCTCGACGTCGACGTGCAGATCGGCGACACGCTCGCCCGCCAGCTCTACGACGCCCCGCAGATCGTCGGCGCCGTCGCCGAGGTGCAGGCCCAGCTCGCCGGCGAGACGCCGCACACCCCGGCCTCCCGGGCCGCCGAGCTCGGCCGTCCCGCGCCCCCGCCCACCGAGCCTGGGCCGCCCACCGGCGTGTTCGGCGCGTTCACCGACGAGGAGTACCTCAAGCCGAGGCGCGGCCGGATCTGGAAGCGCTCCGCCCTGATCGTGCTGGCCCTCGCCGTGGTCGGCGGCGGCCTCTACACGGGCTACCGCTGGACCCAGACCCAGTACTACATCGCGGCCAACGGCGACCACGTCGCCCTCTACCGCGGCCTCAGCCAGCAGCTCGGTCCGCTGAACCTGAGCAGCGTCGAGGAGGACTACCCGGACATCCGTCTCGAGTTGCTGCCGACCTACAAGCGCGACCAGGTCGAGGGCACCATCTCGGCCGACAGCCTGGGCGCCGCCGAGACCCGGATCACCGAGCTGTCCGACCAGGCCGAGGCCTGCCGGCTGCTCTCCGAGGAGCGCGCCGCCGAGGACGCGGCCAACGGCGGAACGGAGGGCGGCGCCGGCAAGGGCGACCAGGAGGAGGAGCCCGCGCCGGGTCCCGAGGCCCCGAGCATGACCGAGGAACAGCGCGAGCTCGCGCGGCAGTGCAGCGCGTAGCGGCCCACCGACGCCCCACCGACGCCCAGGCGACGACCGCCAAGCGACGACCAGAGACGACACACGATGAGCAGCACTAGCAACACCACAGTCTCCACCGCCGGCCCGCCGAGCCGGCGGAACACCGAGCTGGCCATGCTCGTGTTCGCCGTGCTCGTCCCGGTCCTGGCCTATGCCAACGTGGGCCTCGCCAAGGACGAGTCGCTGCCGGCCGGCATGATCGGCTACGGGCTCGGCCTCGGCCTGATGGCCGGCGTCGCGCACCTGGTGGTGCGCCGCTGGGCGCCGTACGCCGACCCGCTGATGCTGCCGCTCGCCACGCTGCTCAACGGCCTCGGCCTGGTGCTGATCTGGCGTCTCGACCAGGAGCCGGTCCTCTCCACGCCGGCGCTCGGCGGCCCGATGGCCGCGGGCCAGCTGATGTGGTCCATCGTGGGCGTGGCGCTCTTCCTCGGCGTGCTGATCTTCCTCAAGGACCACCGGATCCTCCAGCGCTACACCTACATCTCGATGGTGGTCGCGCTGCTCCTGCTGATCTCCCCGATGATCCCCGGCATCGGCGACTCGGTGAACGGCGCCCGGATCTGGATCCGGATCCCCGGCCTCGGCGGGCTACAGCCCGGCGAGTTCGCCAAGATCGTGATCGTGGTGTTCTTCGCCGGCTACCTGATGGTCAAGCGGGACGCGCTGGCGCTGGCCAGCCGCCGGGTGATGGGGATCTACCTGCCGCGCGGCCGCGACCTCGGCCCGATCCTGGCCGTCTGGGCGATGAGCCTGATGATCCTGATCTTCGAGACGGACCTCGGCACCTCGCTGCTGTTCTTCGGCGCCTTCGTGATCATGCTCTACGTCGCCACCGAGCGCACCAGCTGGATCATCTTCGGCCTGCTGCTCTCGGCCAGCGGCGCCGTCTTCGTGGCCTCCACCAACGCCCACGTCGGCGACCGCGTGGACAACTGGCTGAACCCGCTGGCCCTCCAGAACGGCGGCGTCACCGAGACCGCGCAGGTGATGTACGCCTTCGGCTCGGGCGGCCTGTTCGGCTCCGGGCTCGGGCAGGGCTTCTCCCGGCTGATCGGCGGCATCGCCGCCAAGAGCGACTACATCCTGGCCACGGTCGGCGAGGAGCTCGGCCTGGCCGGCACGATGGCCGTGATCCTGGTCTACGCGCTGCTGATCGAGCGGGGCATGCGCACCGCGCTCGCCGCCCGCGACCCGTTCGGCAAGCTGCTGGCGATGGGGCTCTCCGGCGCCTTCGCGCTCCAGGTGTTCGTGGTCGCCGGCGGCGTCACCGGCGTGATCCCGCTCACCGGCATGACGATGCCGTTCCTGGCGCAGGGTGGCTCGTCCGTCATCGCCAACTGGGCGCTTATCGCCGTCCTACTGCGGATCAGCGACACTGCCAGGAAGCCGGCTCCGGCCCCGGCGCCCTCCCTCGACGCGGAACAGACTCAGGTGGTTCGAGCATGAACAAGCCCATGCGCCGGGTGGCGGTCTTCTGCGGCCTGCTCATCCTCGCCCTGCTGGTCCGGGTGAACTGGGTGCAGTTCGTCCAGGCCGACGAGCTCGCGAGCGACGAGAACAACCGGCGGGTGCGGATCGAGCAGTTCGCCCACCCGCGCGGCGACATCATCGTCGACGGCGAGCCGATCACCGGCTCCGTGGAGACGGACAGCTCCGACTTCCGTTACGCGCGCACCTACACCGAAGGACCGATGTGGGCCCCGGTCACCGGCTACGCCTCCCAGGCCTTCGGCAGCAACCTGCTGGAGAGCGTGGAGGACGACGTGCTCTCCGGCACCGACGACCGGCTGTTCTTCAACAACACCATCGACATGTTCACCGGCGAGGACCAGCGCGGCGGCAACGTGGTCACCACGCTCAACGCCGCCGCCCAGGAGGCCGCCTACAACGGCCTGTTGGAGGCGGGCCAGGGCGACGACGCGGCCAAGGGCGCCGTGGTCGCCCTCGATCCGCGCACCGGCGCCATCCTCGCCGCGGCCTCCACCCCCTCCTACGACCCGTCGTCCTTCGCCGGCACCGGCGCCGAGGACGAGGAGGCCTGGGTCGGCCTCGACAAGGAGAACGACCCGGACGACCCGATGCTCAACCGGGCCCTCCGCGCCACCTACCCGCCAGGCTCCACCTTCAAGATCGTCACGGCGGCCGCCGCCCTGGAGAACGGCCTGGTCGACGACATCGACGAGTCGTCCCAGACCCAGTACGAGAACCCGTTCCAGCTGCCGCAGAGCACCACCGAGATCTCCAGCCAGGCCGGGGCGGCCTGCGACGAGCCGAGCATGCGCCAGGCCCTGGTGCTCTCCTGCAACTCCACCTTCCTCGGCCTCAGCGACGACGTGGGCAACGAGGAGATGATCTCCACCGCCGAGGACTTCGGGTTCAACGAGGAGCAGTTCGTCCCGGTCCGCGCCGACGCCAGCGTCTACCCCGAGGACGACGAGCCGGGCAACGCGATGGCCGGCATCGGCCAGGCCTCCAACCGGGCCACCCCGCTCCAGATGGCCATGGTGGCCGCGGCCGTCGCCAACAACGGCACGCTGATGGAGCCGTACATGGTGGACGAGCTGGTGGCCCCGAACCTCTCGACCATCGAGCGGCACGAGCCGCAGGAGCTGAGCCAGCCCCTCTCCCCGGAGAACGCGCAGCTGCTCCAGGAGGCCATGGAGTCCGTGGTCAGCGAGGGCTCGTCCCGGGACGCCGCGTCGATCGACGGCGTGCGGGTCGGCGGCAAGACCGGCACCGCGCAGAACGGCGAGGGCAACGCGAACAACCCGTTCGCCTGGTTCATCTCCTACGCCATCACCGACGACGGGTCGCCGGTCGCGGTGGCCGTGGTGGTCGAGGACGCGGGCGCCGAGCGCGACCAGATCTCCGGCTCCGACCTCGCCGCGCCGATCGCGGGCGACGTGATGCGGGCCGTGCTCGACGGCGAGAACTGAGGGCGCCGGCGCCCTCCGGGCGCGACACGGCGGAACGCCGGGGGAGTGGCCGCACGGCAACCGAATGGCCCCCGGCACACGTCCTACCCATGACCGACCGCGGGTGTTCGGTCGCGGCGCACGGCGATACCGGTTGGATATCGTCCGAGCACCGCCGTCCGGCGGGCCCATCCCGGCGGGTACCGTAAGCCAGGGTCGACTTCCGGAGTCCAGCAGGAGCCAGGAGGCGCCCGGACCGAACGGAGAGGGCAGGAAACATGGAAGAGCCGCGTCGCCTCGGCGGGCGGTACGAGCTGGGCCAGGTGCTGGGCCGCGGCGGCATGGCCGAGGTCTATCTCGCCCATGACACGCGCCTCGGCCGCACGGTGGCCGTCAAGACGCTCCGTGCCGACCTCGCCCGCGACCCCACGTTCCAGGCCCGTTTCCGCCGGGAGGCCCAGTCGGCGGCCTCGCTGAACCACCCGGCCATCGTCGCGGTCTACGACACCGGCGAGGACTACGTCGACGGCATCTCCATCCCCTACATCGTGATGGAGTACGTCGACGGCTCGACGCTGCGGGAGCTGCTGCACTCGGGCCGCAAGCTGCTGCCCGAGCGGGCGCTCGAGATGACGATCGGGGTCCTCCAGGCCCTGGAGTACTCGCACCGCAACGGCATCGTGCACCGGGACATCAAGCCGGCCAACGTCATGCTGAACCGCAGCGGCCAGGTCAAGGTGATGGACTTCGGCATCGCCCGCGCCATGGGCGACGCCGGCATGACCATGACGCAGACGGCCGCGGTCATCGGCACCGCCCAGTACCTCTCCCCCGAGCAGGCCAAGGGCGAGTCGGTCGACGCCCGCTCCGACCTCTACTCCACCGGCTGCCTGCTCTACGAGCTGCTGGCCGTGCGCCCGCCGTTCATCGGGGACTCCCCGGTGGCGGTGGCCTACCAGCATGTGCGCGAGGAGCCGCAGCCGCCCAGCGTCTACGACCCGGAGATCAGCCCCGACACGGACGCCATCGTCCTGAAGGCGCTGGTCAAGGATCCGGACTACCGGTACCAGAGCGCCGACGAGATGCGCGCCGACATCGAGGCCACGCTCGACGGCCGGCCGGTGGCGGCCGCCGCGGCCCTGGCCGCGGCGCCCTACGGCTACGACGACCGGCCGACCACCGCGCTGCGCGCCACCGACCCGGCCACGGCGATGATGTCGCCGGCCAACGACCCCGGGTACAACGGCTACAACAACGGCGGCTACGACGAGTACGGCGGTCGCGCCGACCGCCGCCAGCGCCGGCGCAACACCTCGACGATCCTCCTGGTGCTGGCCGGGATACTGGTGCTGATCGGCGCCATCTTCATCGGCCGGGCGCTGTTCCCCGGCGATTCGCCGCCCTCCCAGTCCCAGGTGCCCGACGTGGCGGGCCAGGAGGTGGACGCGGCCACCAGAGAGCTGCAGAACGCCGGCCGCTTCGAGGCCGAGGAGGGCGAGAGCAGGCCCTGCCCGCAGGAGGAGGGGCTGGTCTGCGAGACCGACCCGCCCGCCGGCACGGAGCTCGAGGAGGGCTCCACGGTCACGTTGATCATCTCCGAGGGCCCGGAGGCCGTCGAGGTGCCGGACGTGGTCGGCGAGGACCTCGAGGACGCCGAGGCCGAGCTCGACGAGGCCGGCTTCGACGTGAACACCGAGGAGCAGGAGTCCACCGAGGAGGACCCGGGCACCGTCCTCGACCAGGACCCGAGCGGCGGCCAGGAGGCCGAGCCGGGATCCGTCGTCACGCTCACGGTGGCGGTGGAGCCGGAGGGCATCGAGGTGCCGGACGTGGTCGGCAGGAGCTTCGAGGAGGCCAGCCAGATCCTGGAGCAGGCCGACCTGACCGCCACCCGGGTCGAGCAGCCGGACGACAGCCGGCCGGAGAACCAGGTGATCCAGCAGGACCCGGGCCGCGGCGAGCGGGTCCCGGAGAACAGCGTGGTGCAGCTGGTGGTGGCCGTCCCGTCCGCGCCCACGGAGCCCGCGCAGGTGCAGGTGCCCGACGTGACGAACCAGCCGCTGCCCCAGGCCAGGGCGACGCTGGAGGCGGCGGGCTTCGACGTCCGGGTCGCGGGACCCGACACCGAGACAGCGACCGTGATCGCCTCCGACCCGGGCCCTGGCCAGCAGGTCGAGCAGGGCGCGACCATCACGCTCAACACCTTCGACCTGGGCGCGGCCGTCGGCGGCAACAACGGCGGCGGTGACGGCGGCAACGGCAACGGCGGCGGGGGTGACGACGGCGGCGGCGGCTTCATCTCCGGCATGGGCGGCTGAGCCCTCCGCACCGCGTCAGCCAGGCGAGAGGCCCGCGGCGACCGACCCTTTCGGGTGGGTCGCCGCGGGCCTCGCCCGTTCCCGGCCGGCTCAGGCCGTCCGACGCCGGCGGCTAGCCGGCCTCCGCCTCCGGCAGGACCTCGGTGCCCGGGGTCGGCTCGGCCAGCCAGTCCGGGTCGTTCTGCCCACTCCACCACTTCCAGGCGGCGAAGGCGCCGCCGGCCGCCAGGCCGAGCATCCCGATCCTGCGCACCACCCGGCCCGCCGCGTGGCAGCGCTGGCGGCGCCGCAGCGCCGAGCGCACGTCGCCAGGCGTGACCTCGCCGCGCAGCACGGCGAGCGCCGCCTGCGACCTGGCGGCGGCCTGGCGGCCGGCCGGCCCTGCCGAGGCCATGGCGCGCTCCATCCGCGGGGCCAGCTGGGTGGCGTAGCCGGACCGGGCCTGATCGGCGACCCAGCGGGCGCGCGGCCCGACGTACCCGCCGGCCTGCTGGGCGTACTGGCTCGCGTTGCGCCTGGCGCCGGCCGCGTAGGGCGTCACCAGGTCGGCCGCGTGCCGGACGCCGGACTTCCCGTTGTGGCTCACGTTGTCTCCTCCTTGCTCAGCGAACGGTCTGTTGGCGATCCTCGTGGGCTTTTGTCCCCTCGTGCGAAAATCATTCCTGTTCTGGCGTGATCTGGCACTCCAAACGGCCATCCGGGGGCATGGTGTGTCGTCCAGGCATGGCAGGATCGGGCAACGTCACTGACGTAGACGGAAGGTAAATCGTGGCTGAGCAGCTCTACGCCACCCTGAAGACCAACCGCGGCACCATCGAGGTCCGGCTCTTCCCGAACCACGCGCCGAAGACGGTCAAGAACTTCGTCGAGCTCGCCGAGGGCAAGCGCGAGTGGGTCAACCCGCAGACCGGCGCGCCGTCCACCGACAAGCTCTACGACGGCACCGTCTTCCACCGGGTGATCAGCGGCTTCATGATCCAGGGCGGCGACCCGCTGGGCAACGGCACCGGCGGTCCCGGTTACAAGTTCGCGGACGAGTTCCACCCGGACCTCGCCTTCAACCGCCCCTACCTGCTGGCCATGGCCAACGCCGGCCCCGGCACCAACGGCTCGCAGTTCTTCATCACCGTGTCGGAGACCGTCTGGCTGACCGGCAAGCACACCATCTTCGGCGAGGTCGCCGACGACGCGGGCAAGCAGGTGGTGGACGCGATCGTCAACACCGCCACCAACCCGCGCACCGACCGGCCCGTGGAGGACGTGGTGATCGAGTCGGTCACCATCGAGACCCGCCCGGCCTGAGCCGTCCTTCGCGTGGCTCCCCCGGGAACCTTTCCGGCCCCCTGTCCGTAGGATCAGGGGGCCGGTTCCGCGTCCGCGCCCCGGAGAGCGAGAGCCGGCAGGAGCGAAGGGACACCATGGCGCAGGCGTACGGACAGCCGTCGCAACCCACCGGCCTGCCGCGCTGCTACCGGCACGGCGAGCGGGAGACGGGCATCCGCTGCACCCGCTGCGAGCGGCCGATCTGCCCCTCGTGCATGATCTCCGCCGCCGTCGGCTACCAGTGCCCCGACTGCGTGCACGGCGCCCAGGGCGCCGCCCGCGCGGCCCGGCCGCGCACGCTGGCCGGCGGCGCCGTGTCCGCCGACCCCCGGCTGGTCACCAAGATCCTGCTCGGCCTCAACCTGCTGGTCTTCGTGGCCGTCCTGGTCGGCGGCGACCGGCTGGTCGAGGACCTGGGGATGCTCGGCCACGCGCAGGACCCCTCCACCACCCCCTGGACCTGGGTGGGCGTGGCCGACGGGCAGTGGTACCGGCTGCTCACGGCCGCGTTCCTGCATCAGCAGGTCTGGCACATCGCGTTCAACCTGATGGGCCTGTGGTTCCTCGGGCCGCCGCTCGAGGCGGCGCTCGGCCGGGTCCGCTTCGTGGCCCTCTACCTGATCTCGGCGCTGGCCGGCTCCACCCTGTTCTATCTGCTGGCCCCGCAGAACCAGCTCTCGCTGGGCGCCTCAGGCGCTATTTTCGGCCTCTTCGGCGCCACCGCCGTGCTGGCCCGCCGGATGCGGTACGACATGCGGCCGATCGCCGGCCTGCTGGCGGTCAACCTGCTGATCCCGTTCCTGTGGTCCGGCATCGCCTGGGAGGCGCACATCGGCGGCCTGGTGGCCGGCACGCTCGTCGCCCTCGGCCTGGTCTACGCGCCGCGCGAGCGCCGCACGCTGGTCCAGGTGGGCAGCTGCGTGCTGGTGCTGCTGGTGATCGCGGTGGCCTGCGCGGTCAGAACCGCCCAGCTGCTCTGACCCGGTGGAGCCGCTCCGACCCGGTGGGCCGGCCGGGCCGGGTTATCCACCGAACATCACAAGATCTGTGGATAACCGGGCCGATGGGGGAACGTTCGTACGGCTTCCGAACGGCCTCCGCACCCCCGTTCGCCTGCGGAAACGTGAGTTGTCCACAGCCGGCGCGTGAATCGTCACCGCCTGTGGATAACTCTGCCGGGAGCATCAGGGGTATGCGGCTACTTCCACTGCGTGGAGACCACGAACCCCAGCGCGATGAAGCCGAAGCCGACCACGATGTTCCAGTTGCCCAGGGCCTCGATCGGCAGGTCGGCCCTGGTGATGTAGTACAGGACGATCCAGGCCAGCCCGATCGCGAACATCGCCAGCATCAGCGGTGCGACCCACCTGCGCCCGCCCATGTCGATCTTGGTGGCCTGCCGCTTCTCAGGCGGCGTGTACGTGTCGTCCTTCTTCTTCCGGATGCGTGACTTCGGCACGAGTGGCTCTCCTGTCGATCGCGCTCGGCGACGCGTAACGGTGGGATCGTCCGTTAGCGTAGTGCGTCCAGGGCGGATTAAGGAGACCAGGGGGATGGTGAACGGCTTCCGCTTCCGGCCGGGGCGGCTCGGCACCATCGCGGTCTTCGCACTCGCCGGGCTCATATTCTGGCTCAGTTCCCAGGTCTCCCAGGGCAACAACATCCGCACCGACGACTCCCTGCTTCAGATGTCCGACCTCGTCAGGGAGCGGGCCAGGGAGAACGCGGGCCTGGAATCGGCCGCCGCGGAGCTCCGCGCCGAGGTCGAGGCGCTCGCCGCCCTGGACAGCTCGGTCGACCCCGCGGACCGGCGCCGGCTCGACGAGCTCGGCCGGCAGGCCGGCCTCACCGAGCTGGCCGGCCAGGGCCTGACCGTCACCCTCACCGACGCCCCGCCGGACGCCACCCCGCTGGTGCCGAACGTGCCGGAACCGTCCCCCAACGACCTCGTCATCCACCAGCAGGACCTCCAGGCCGTGGTCAACGCGCTGTGGGCCGGCGGCGCCGAGGGCGTCCAGGTGATGGACCAGCGGCTCGTCTCGACCAGCGCCGTGCGCTGCGTCGGCAACACCCTGATCCTCCAGGGCCGGCTCTACTCCCCGCCCTACACCGTCTCCGCGGTCGGCGACCGGGACGCGCTGCGCGCCGCGCTCGACGCGGCGCCCGCCCTCCAGGACTACCAGCAGTACGTGCGGGCCTACGGCCTCGGTTGGCGGGTCGCGGAGCACGGCTCGCTCACCCTGCCCGGCTTCGACGGCAGCGTGGCGCTGCACCACGCCGAGCCGTTGTCCCCCGAGGCCTCCCCCGCGACCGAATGACTCCGATCCCCTCCGCCCCTTCCGCCACGCGTCGTACCCTTGGGTCAGCAGCGGCGGACGAAGGGGAAAGCGAAGCCAATGTACGGGTGGATCTGGCGGCATCTGCCGGGCAACACCGCGGTGCGCGCGCTGATCTCGCTGGCGCTGGTGATGGCCGTGGTCTACCTGCTCTTCGAGTACGTCTTCCCGTGGGCCGAGCCGATCATGCCGTTCAACAACGGGGGGGCCGTCGAATGAGCGCCCGGGTGCTGGTCGTGGACAACTACGACAGCTTCGTCTACAACCTCGTGCAGTACCTGTACCAACTCGGCGCCGAGTGCGAGGTGTCGCGCAACGACGCGGTCACCACCGCGGACGTCGAAGCCGGCGGGTTCGCCGGCGTGCTGCTCTCGCCGGGCCCCGGCACCCCCGAGGACGCCGGCGTGTGCGTGGAGATGGTCAGGCACTGCGCCCGCACCCGCACCCCCGTCTTCGGCGTCTGCCTCGGCATGCAGGCCATGGCCGTGGCCTACGGCGGGGTGGTGGGCCGGGCTCCCGAGCTGCTGCACGGCAAGACCTCACCGGTCAGGCACGAGGGCGCCGGCGTCTTCGCCGGGCTGCCCTCGCCGTTGACCGTCACCCGCTACCACTCGCTGGCCGTGGACGAGTCCACCGTGCCGGCCGGGTTCGAGGTCACGGCGACCACCGACGCCGGCGTCGTGATGGGCCTGCGCCACCGCGAAGTACCGGTGGAGGGCGTCCAGTTCCACCCCGAGTCGGTGCTCACCGAGGGCGGCCACCGGATGTTGGCCAACTGGCTCGCGGTCTGCGGCGACGACGGCGCCGTCGAGCGGTCGCACGGCCTGGCTCCCGTCGTGGGGTCGGCGGCGTGACCCACCCGGGCTGGGGCCCGGACCAGGGCTCCGGCGACGCCCAGGACCCGGAGGAGACGATGGGCCTACGGCGCCCGTCCGACCTCACCCCGGCCCCTCCCCCAGCCGAGGGCCGGGCGGCCCGCCGCCGCGCCGCCCGCCACCCTCCAG
>NZ_BAAGPR010000137.1:0-17236 GCF_054783955.1 Streptomyces mayteni
GCCCGGCAGCGCCGCGCGGCGTCGGCCTCCCGGGCGCCGATCGCCCGCGGCTCGCGCCGCAGCAGCGCCGCCACCCGCTCCTCCACCGTCGCGCCCGCCCCGTCCCCGCTCCCGGCCGGCGGGCGCCGGCACCTGGCGGCGACGATCCGCCCCAGCCACTCCGGGAAAGCGGCCTGGCCCCGGAACTCGGGCAGCCGCCGCCACGCGTCGACGAACGCCTCCACCACGACGCCCTCCGCGGCGGCCTGCTCCCCCAACTCCGCGCGGGCCGCCTCCAGCGCTCCCGGGACGTGCCGCCGCAGCAGCTCCCCGAACGCCTCCTCGTCCCCTTCGCCGGCCCGCGCCGCCAACAGCGCGTCGGGCGCCGGCACTCCTGGCTCCGCCTCGCCCTTCACCGTCGGCTCCCTCCTGCCGTCCCGTGGGCCGTGCAGCCTACGACGCCCCTGCCGGCCGCCGCCACGCGCCCCCGATGGAGCACACGCGTACCCCGCCGCCGGTGGCATGACTCAGCCAAGCCGCTCGCCCTGGCCCGGCAGCTGCGGCTTCGTCGGTGGCGTCGTCGATGACACCGGGCTGACCCATCTGGGCGCACGCGAATACGACCCCGGTCTGGGCAGGTTCATCTCGCTCGACCCGGTGATGGACCTCACCGACCCCCAGCAACTCCATGGCTACGCCTACGCCAACAACAACCCGACGACCTTCTCCGACCCGACCGGTCTTCTTCCGTGGAAGAAGAACCCCTCGGCGTCCCAGCCCAAGAAGAACAACAACCACAACGCCGGCCCCACGAAGAACACCGGCTTCGGCGGAAAGGGGACCGGCGGAAGCCACTCGGGATTCGGGCGTGGGGGCGGGGGCGGTTCGACTACCCTGACTCAGGCGAGTTATGGGGCCTCTGATGACTCAGACGATGAGCGCGCACCCTCTGGCGGCTTCGGCGCTTACAACCCCTTCAGGCCGCTGCAAGAATTCAGCGAAGGGCTCAACCCGTTTTCCTGGGGTCGAAGAATCCTGGATTTCGCGCTGCCAGACGTTGAATCTGCAGTGAAATGTGCGCGGGCCCCTGGCGTTAACGGAAACTGTGGATCCGCCGTTCTGGAGTTCGCCCCCTGGGGCAGAGTGCTGAACAAGGTTAAGGATGCCGTGCGCGTGCTCAGTGATCTGCGCCGCGGTTGCAACAGCTTCCTCCCTGAGACGCAAGTGGTGATGGCAGACGGGACAACCAAGCCAATCGAGGACGTTGAGATCGGCGACGAGGTTCTGGCGACCGATCCGGAAACTGGTGAAACGACTGCGCGGACCGTTACAGCCGAAATAGTCGGAACCGGCGAAAAAGACTTGGTCACGTTGAGTATCGCCACAGAGCAGGGCAGAGCTAGCACCATCACAGCAACAGAAGGCCACCCTTTCTGGGTGCCGGAACTCGACACATGGATCGAGGCTGGTCAACTCGCTGCAGGCATTTGGCTGCAGACCCACACTGGCGCCAGGGTCCAAATCGTAGCCGTCAGTTACGGCGTAGCCACGGCGACCGTCCGAAACCTGACAGTCGAAGGTGTGCACACGTACTATGCGATCGCGGGTGAGGCCCCAGTACTTGTGCATAATGCGGGCAATTGCTCGGTGGATGGAGTTCCACATGGTGTGATCGGAGAGGCTGCCACGCTTGATCGCCTGCAGCGGGAAGGGTATAGCAATATCGTTCCTGAAGTTCGTTTCAGGAACAGTCAAGGGGATGTCTTCCGGGCTGATTTTGTGGCCAGGCATCCAGATGGTGGCTGGGTTGCTGTCGAGGTCAAAACTGGGTCCGGAGCTACTGTCAGTCCTAATCAGAGTGTCGGTTATCCTGAATTGACAGATAGTGGCGCTGTGCTCGATACTAGCAGGCTGTCCGATTTTGGTTTGGAGCAGGGAGATCGTGTGCGCATGAGACTGGAAATTGACGTATGGGAGTGTGGTACATGCAGCCCCTGATGGAGCAATCGGTGCAATTGATTGCGGATAGGTTTGCGGGACGTGGTTGGTCCCCGTCGCCCCAAGAAGATCCTGCTTTTCAAATCGAACACGGTAGTGAAATCGTCTTTCGCGTCGGACTCAATGTGGCCGTCAAGGATTACGGTGTTGCCTTTTTCCCCTCTCTCGGTGTGCGGCATGTTGAAACTAGTCGCTTGGTGAGGAAATTTAAAGGAGGAGGAGAAGGGCGAGGAGAGGCTGCCACCTTTGGGTGCACCTTGATGGATCTGATGCGACAACACGGGTGTGCGGTTTCCCCGTATGTCCGATGGTTCTTTAAGGCGGCTGAGGAGATCCCCGATGTGGTGAATCGAGTTTGCAAGGACGCTGAGACCTACGGGACTGATTTTTTCTCCTCCCTCGCGACTTTGGAGGATCTGATCCGCAGGCTTGAGAATGAGGATCGCTATCAAGCGCTAAATGGGAACCTGGCCGTCGCTTATGCATTGGCTGGCAGGCGAGACGATGCCACGAGGGTGCTGCAAGCGTACATGGCAGACGCTATCGGTCAGCCAACTCCTATGGTGGATCGATCCTGGCGTTTTGTTAACTCATTCGTTTCCTACTTTAACCTGGATTCTTCTTCGTTTTCATTTGGCGCGGAAGGGTGATGATTGGGTCATCGTGGAACGTGTGGGGGGAGTGTGGGCGCGGCTGGAAGCTGCGCGGTCGGGTGTTGAATTCTTCAATACTCCATCATTCCTCCGTCTTGGGGGATTCCGTCAATGGGTGCTTTCCATTCTGGACCTACTCGGGGCAGAGTCTGACCCGCAATTGGTGTACATGGAATCAGCCGCCGTCGATGTCGACGAACTCGTGCTGCAGTTCGACGACGCCTTTCATGTTGCGCGTGCCAGGCTTGGTGACGGGTCACTAAGCTCGGCGGACTTCGAGTACTTGCAAGTGATCAATGATTTTCTGGCCGCCATCAGCAATGATTCTGACCGGGTATGGAGCCGCGAAGGTCTTAGCGGTGGTGCGGAATGGCGAGAATTGCGCCACTTGTCGAGGCGCGCAGCGACTGCATTGGAGAACACCTGGAGATGAACCTGAACTCGGGAAGGCGTGCCGCGCTGTCCGGCACTATGGTTGTGGCCATGGCGATCGGTTCGCTGGCCGGAGCAAGCCTGCCAGCGGCGGCGAATGAGTCGGAATCACGGTTGTCTGGGCCGAGCGCCGATGATAACCAACCACCACCACAGATACTTACATCTCAGTTGTCCTTGGACGCCGGCAGGGCTTGTGCGCCGGCTGCTAGTCCCGTTGACGTCAATACCGCGCGCCAGGTCTACGCCGCCGACGTCATCGACCCGAACGGGGACCGGGTGGCGGTGGAATTCCGTGCCTATTGGGATTCTGGTGACGGCCAGGGAAATATCGTGCGTTGGGCGCCTGGCCTTACCACCTTCAAGTCATCGGGTTCTGAATTCTCGATGTCATTGCCAAGCGGACTGCCGCGCGAAGGCCTGGTGCAGTGGGAGGCGCGTTCCTACGACGGAGTCGAGTACTCGCCCTGGTCATCGAGTGGCGGTCAGGACCGCTGTCACTTCGTCTACAACACCAGCGTGCCGTCCGCCCCCGCGGTCAGCTCGTCCGAGTACCCGGAGTCCGATCCCGCTGATCCGTTGGACTCCGACTATGACGGGGTCGGGAGGTCGGGTTTCTTCACCTTCTCCAGCTCCGACCCGGACGTCAACCGCTATCGCTATCGTTTCGCCTCTGGTAGCCAGGTGACCGCCAGTCAGGATGTCGCCACCACTGGGGGTGAGGCGCGGACCGTCAGGCTTGTTCCCGAAGAGCGGGGGCCCAACGTCCTGTATGTTCGGGCACTCGATACGGCCGGGAACGCCTCGTCCAAGCGCGCCTACATATTCCGCGTCGGCGCTGGTACGCCGGCACGTGCAGTGTGGGGTCTGGATGAGGAAGCGGGAGCTACCGAGACGTGGAGCGAGGGTGGGCCCTGGCAGGCAAGACTCGAGGGTGACGTCACGGTGGGCGGTGAGGGGGCACGGGGTAACGGCCTTCACCTTGCCGGAACCGGCGGCGGCTACGCGCGGGTTCTCGGCTCGACGGTAGACCCTTCCGATGGGTTCACCGTCTCCTTCTGGGCCCGCCTTCCCGAGGCTGGGGTCACGACCACCAGCACTGCCGTCTCCCAGACAGGGGACAGCGTCTCCGCTTTTGACCTCACCGTTGACCCGGGCACCGGTGGCTGGTCCCTTGGCCTGTCGGAGTCCGACGCGGCGGACTCGGAGGTGACCCGACTCCGACAGAACTCGGCGGCGTCTCTCGGGGAATGGACACACGTCGCGGGTGTGGTCAACGCCTCCGAAGGCGAAGCGCTGCTGTATGTCGACGGCCGTCGTGTTGGCTCGGCGACGTTCGACGGCAGTTGGGGGACGCGTGGCAATACGGTGCTGGGCGCTCGACTCGCCGGCCGGACCCTGGACCAGTACTTCGCGGGTGACCTCGACGAGGTGCAGTTCCATGACTACGGCTTGAGCGACTCCCAAGTCGCCTCCCTCGCCGAGCACCAGTCCGTCGTCTCTGGTGGGCGTCCCGCCACCGCGATCTGGTCTTTCGAGGAATCGGCCGGCGCCACCAGCGTCACGGGCCGTGCCCAGCGGGTCGCGGCCACCGTGAACAGCGGCGTGACGTTGGGCGCCGAGGGGGAGTTCGGCGACTCGGCTCGTTTCGACGGGGTCACGGGCGCCGTCGCCAGCGGCCAACCGATCGTTGATGCCGCGCAGTCGTTCGCCGTTTCGGCCTGGGTGAATCTGCCGCGTGACAAGGCGAACCGGGACATGGTCGTCGCCGCGCAGACGGCGGACGATGGCTCGGGCTTCGCACTTGTCCACGTGGCGGACGGACAGGGCTGGACCATGCGTCGCTGGAGTGGCGGCGGTGGCACTGTCGTGCAGGCGAGCCAGTCTCCGTGCGTGGCGTCTGCGCCCGACTGCGTGGCGGCCGGCCTCGGTACCTGGACGCATGTCGTCGGCGTCCATGACGTCGACGCCCAGGAGATCCGCGTCTTCGTCAACGGTGAGCTGGCCGGCTCGGCACCCTTCACCGAGGCTCTGTCCTCCAACGGCGCCTTTACCATCGGCGCAGCCGATCGCTCTGGGGACGGCCTGTCCGACCACCTGGCCGGCCGGATCGACAACGTTCGTGTCTTCGACCGGGTGGCGACGGCGCACGAGGTCGAGCTGCTGTCCGCGCGGACGCAGGAGGTCGCTGGCCGGTGGCAGTTCGAGAGTGCCGAGTCCGGGACCACGCCCGACGCGTCCGAGAACGGCAACCCGCTGACGCTGGGCGGTGACGCAGGCATCGGCACCGGCTGGGTCGACTTCAACGCACTGGTGCTCGATGGTCTCGACGACTACGCGACCACTGACGGCGTTCCCGTGGACACGTCCGACAGCTTCACCGTCACGGCCTGGGCCCAGGCGGCCACCGCCCCAAGCGGGGGGATGACACTGGTGAGTGCGCCGGGGGCCAACAACAGCGCCTTCGCGGTACGGTTCGAACCCGACCCGGAGAACGAGGGGCGGGGTCAGTGGCAGGTCGTGTTGCCGGACGAGGACGCACCTGGCGCGACCGAAGTCCGGGTCTCGCATACCCAGTTCCTCGACGTACGGGACTGGAACCATGTGGCGCTGGTCTACGATGCCCCTCGCCGTGAGGCGCGACTCTACGTCAACGGACTGATTCAGGACTGGACTTGCCCGGACCCGCCCACTGAGTTCTGCGGTCCGGTGTCATGGGCCGACGAGGTGATCACGCACCAGGCCACCGGGTCACTCGAAGTGGGACGGGCCAGGGTCGGCGGAGCCTGGGCCGAGCACTGGGGTGGTTCCATCGACGATCTCTGGCTGTTCCGAGGCGCGTTGAGTGACGAACAGATCAGGCGGCTCGCCATCTCGCTCTATGGAATGCCGACCGAGGTCCCGTAGGGCGACTGAATGCCCGCACACCTTTTGCCCACCCCGCCAACTGGCCGGGTGGGCACAGGGCGTAGGGAGGCACCGTGAGAGATGGATTGGTTGGGGTGGCGCGAGGGATCGGTCTGCTGATCCTCGTGCTCGGCGGACTCGACGTCGCGACGCAGTTGATACCCAGGTCCGCCACCGTCGAGGACCTGGTGGCGGATGCGCGTCGCGAGGAGTTCGTGGTGCACGTCTCCACCTACTCCTCCCCGCCCGAGCTGAGGGCGAGGTGGAGTACGGGTTTCCTCGGCACCCGGGAGATCGTGGAGCCGCTGGAGGGGCTGTCGCCGGAGGAGGACTTCGTCGCGCGCGTGGAGTCGGCGATGGGGGACGAGGCGCGGGAGTTGGTGACGGACGGCCGGGATCCGTCGACTGACGTCGGTGGGTTGGCCATCGTCGTGCCCCTGGCGTATGTGAGGCTCGTCTCCAGTGCGTGGCTGGCGTGGGGCGTCGTCGGGTGCTGCGTGGCTTCGCTGGTCGCCATGATGGTGCGGGACAACCAGGGGCATCGCGCGCCAAGCGCGGGCTACTGGTTGGCGCTCTCGCTGCTGAGCGGTGTGGGCTTCGCCGCCTACCTGTGGTCGGAACCGCGGCCGTTGCTGGGCAGCGGCGGCGCGATGAGCGGCTGGCGGGTCGCGGGTGCCACGGCGGTGTGGGGCGGGATCGCCGTGGTGGGGTTGGCGGTCTTGGCGTTGATCAGATGGTGAGGCGCCGATCATTCGGTGGTCGGAGGCCGGGGGTCCTGAACCGAACGCTTGGAGAATCCAAGTGTTCGGCAACGGGGGTGGGGTGACCCTGCGGCGGCGCGCAGTCAGTTGAGCGAGCGGCCGGTGGGGGCCAGGCGCAGGGTTCGGGGGGAGGCGGACTGCGCGCGTTCGAGGGCCGGCAGGATCTCGGCTCGGGCGAGGGGGTGGTCCCGGAGGGCGGCGAGGTGGAGGCGGTGGGTGTCCTCGTCGGGGTACGAGGTGATGACCGCGGTGACGTTCTCCCCGGTGCGGACGGGCAGCCTGGTGAAGGTGTTGGGTGCGGTCTCGGTCGTCAGGGCGGCGAGTGGCGCGGGGCCCGTCTCGTGGAGGAGGGGGAGGAGGCCGTCCCGGATCAGGGCGATGCCGTCCTGCTGGCCGGGAGGGAAGGACCACAGGGTGGCGGCGACGAATCGCTCGGGCGCCGGGGGCCGGTCGGTCGGGGTGGTGGCGAAGGCGCTGTCGGCGGAGAGGGGGCGCAGGAGGAGGACGTCGTCGGAGTCGAGCATGGTGGCGTTGGCCTGCGGGCCGTGTTTGGCCCAGACCGGGCCGTCGTAGAAGGCGGTCAGCGCGCGGTGGCGCGTCGGCATGTCGCGGAAGCCCCGTAGCCAGACGAAGCGATCCGGGTCGTCGAGGTCCCGGAACTGGCCGAGCACCGTCATCCCGACCTCCTCCTGGGTTTCCACGAACTCCCGGTCGAAGAGCTCGATGAGCTCGTCGCGCCGGCCGGGACGCAGCGTGTACTGACGAAGCTCGATCACGGTGGGTGGCACGGGGGGGCTCCTGTTCGGTTCTTACGGGTCCGGGCGCGGACCGACGGTAGGGGAGCCGTGTGTCAGGGGCTGTCAGGGTTTCCCGGGAGAATGCGTCCATGTCCGCTGGTCGACTGCTCTCGGTGCTGCTGTTGCTGCAATCCCGTGGCCGTGTGTCCGCGCGCGGGCTCGCCGACGAGCTGGGGGTGTCGGTGCGGACCGCGTACCGTGACGTGGCGCGGTTGCAGGCCGCCGGGGTTCCGGTCTACGCGGAGCCGGGGCGCGGGGGCGGCTACCAGCTGCTCGATGGTTACCGCACCCGTCTCACCGGAATGAGCGAGGGCGAGGCGCGGGCGTTGTTCCTCGCCGGGCTGCCGGGTCCCGCCGCCGACCTGGGGCTCGCGGCGGAGGTGGCGGCGGCACGGTTGAAGCTGCTGGCCGCGCTGCCGACGGGGCTGCGCGAGGAGGCGACGCGGACCGCGGCGGTGTTCCACCTGGACGCGCCCGGCTGGTACCGGGAGCCCGAAGAGACGCCGCATCTGCTGCTGTTCGCCGATGCCGTCCTCAACGGGCGTGTGGTGGACGTGCGTTACCGCCGCTGGCGGGCGCCGCAGGAGGTGGAGCGCCGACTACGTCCCTACGGGCTGGTCCTCAAGTCCGGGGTCTGGTACCTCGTGGCCGCCGGGGAGAGCCGGATCGCGACCTACCGGGTCACCCAGGTCCTCGACGCGGTGCCGAGCGACGAACGGTTCGACCGGCCACCGGACTTCGACCTGGCGGCGTACTGGACCTCCTACCTGGACGACTTCCGGTCGCGCCGCTTCACCGGCACCGCCACCGTCCGGCTGTCCCCGCGGGGACGCCGACGCCTGCCCGACAACGTTCCGCCGGAGGTGGTCCAGGCGGTCGACGCCACCGCGACCGCCGTCGGCGACGACGGCTGGGTCGAGGCCGTCATCCCGACCGAGAGCACCGCGCACGCGTGCGGCGAACTGCTGCGGCTCGGCGTCGACGTGGAGGTCGTCGCGCCGGCCGAACTGCGGCAGGCCATGGCCGCGACGGTGGGCGCACTCGCCGGAACGTACGGGCTCGGATGAGGGCGGTCGGACGCCGGTGCGCGCCCTCGGCCGCATCCGCGCGCCGGTCGGGTATCGGTGCTTTCTGTAGCTGATCGGCTACAGGGCTTGTCGTATCGCCGGTACGCTCGCCGGCAGGGAGACGTGGCCTGTTCGGCGGGTCGCGTGCCCGTCTTCGAAGAGGGGCGGTTGATGGCCGCACACACGTCAGAACCACCGCGATCGCCGGCGCGGCTTCAGTATGCGGCGGAGCTCGCCCTGCTGCGGAAGGAATCCGGGATGTCCCTCGGCCAGTTGTCGGAGGTCTCGTCGTTCGACCGGTCCTATCTCCACAAGTTGGAGAAGGGGGTGCGTCTCGGCGACCTGGCGACGGCCAGGCGGCTGGACCAGGTGTACGGGACGAAACGGAGCCTCCAGAACCTGTGGAAGCTCGCGAAGGACGACGCGTATCTGGGTCGCTACCAGCGCTTCATGGCGCTGGAGCCCAGGGCCACGGTCATGCAGATGTACGTGCCGCAGACGGTCCCCGGGCTGTTCCAGACCGAGGAGTACGCCCGGGAGTTGCTGTGGTCCACGCCGCACCATCCGGACGAGGAAGAAGAGTTCGAGGAGCAGCTCGCGCTTCGGATGGCCAGGCAGGAGATCGTGCGGGGCGGCGAGTCCGGCCAGACGCATCTGCGAGTGATCCTGGACGAGGCCGTTCTGCGGCGTCCGCTGCGGGATCGCGATGCCTGGCGCCGGCAGCTCCAGCGGCTGCTGGACGAGGCGGAGTTGCCGAACGTCACCGTGCAGGTGTTGCCGTTCGAGACGCCGGTGAACGATCTGCTGGGCGGATCATTGATCATCCTGTGGCTGCCGGAGGGGGAGGCGGCGGCGTATCTGGAGGGCAGCAAGTCGGGGGAAGTGATCGAGGAACCGGAGGAGGTGGAACGGCTCAAGCTGTCCTACGATCGGCTGAGAGACCTGGCGCTGTCGCCGCAGGACTCGGTGGAGTTCATCCGATCCCTTTTGAAGGACGGCTAGAGAATCATGCGAGCCCGTCGACCCGAGCTGAGTAACGTCCGCTGGCGCAAGAGCAGTTACAGCAACGGGGGAGCCAACAACTGCGTCGAGGTGGCGGACGGCTTCGCCGGGGTGGTGCCCGTCCGGGACAGCAAGGCGCCCGAGGGGCCGGCGCTGGTCGTCCCGGCCGGGGCCTGGGCCGCGTTCGTGCGGAGCGCGAAGCGTTGAACCGGGCCTGCGCGTGAGCGATTCCGATTGGTACGACGACCGTCAGTACGAGGACGCGGTCCGGCGAGCGGACCGCACGACGCGGTTCGGCTGGGCGGCGATCGCCGGCACGGCGGGCGCGCTCGGCTGTGCGCTGATCGCCGCTGCCGTGGCCTGTGCCGTCATCGGCTTGTTGTCCCTGTTCCTCGTCGTGGGCACGAACTACTAGAACGGGCCCGTGAGGCCGGCAGCCTGCCGGGAGGGTTCGTGGAACCGGCCGCGCCATCGGCGCCGATGGCCTCGGAGCCCACCTCCGCCGCTCTCCACCAGTAGCCCAGCATCCCTCGGCGGAACTGAGCGACGTGCCAACCGCGGTGATCAGTCCGATGTGGGCATCAGGGCCGCGGTCTCCAGCACGAAGTCGAACGGTTTGGGGATGTGAACCGTCTCGCCGAAGTTCGCGTCCTCACGGCATCGATATCGCCCGTTCTCGGGCTCCGCGAACAGTGTCACGGTCTTCGCCCTGGCGTCCACGATCAAATACAGCGGCACGCCCATGACGGGATAGTCCCGAAGCTTCCCCACCCAGTCGTTCTCCGGGTTACTCGGCGAAACCATCTCCACCGCGATCAGTGCCATGCCCGCGGGAACGTCATGCTCCGGAAGGTCAACGGACTCGTCCGGCAGGTACGTGAGGTCCGGGTTGCGCACCTTGCCCACCTGTGCGGCGGCGATATCGCTGTTCCCCGAGCCGAAGTACCCGGTCGGGCAGTGAGCGTCGAACTGGCGTTGAATGATCGCGAGATTCCGCTGGTGTAGGGCGGACGGAGACGCCTGCATGACGATCACATCGCCGCTGAGTTCAACCTTCACGTTCTCGGGCACGGCTCGCCGAGCATGCTCAAGCAATTCGTAGTGGCGTGGATTCATTGGGCCGCCCCTCACGCATGACCGATTCCTGTCGAGTCCATCATAGGGAAGGACGGTCACGGGCCCCGCCGAGCAGTCCGAGGCGTCGTTTGCCAGGAACCTGGATTTGATCAAGGAGATCGAGGGCTGGCCGTCGCGCCGTCGGGCAGTAGGCCGGGGAGGGACGGCGGTTCCGTCGGTGTGGGCCCGGGCGTGGGGGTCGGCGGGAGTGTCGGGTCGGGGATGAGGTCGGGGACCTCGGGGGCCGGGGGCGGTGGGCAGTCGGGGTGGGTGAGGAGCGTGGGGGCGGTGTTGCCGAGGAGGCAGAGGAGGTCGGTGAGGCCGGTCCCGGACGGGGTGGTGGGGGGAGTCGGGGACGGGGAGGTCGGCTCGACCGGGTCGGCGGCGGTCGGGGCGGGGGTGGACGGCGTCGGGGTGGGAGTGGGGGACGTGGGGTCCGTCGAGGGGGTGGGCTCCGGGGTCGTGGGCGGGGCCGAGGTCGTGGGGGGACGCTGGGCTTCGGGGAGGGGTGGGGGTACGGCGCCGACCGCCGGCACGGCGGGGCCGACGAGGACGGCGACGGTGGTGGCGATGGCCACCTTGCCGACGATGCCGCCGGCCGACCACGGGATGGTGGCCTGGGCCACCCAGCCGGCCGCCGCGACCGGGAGCAGGCCGCGCAGCGTGGCGTTGACGTCGGCGAGTTCCAGGTAGGCGGCGCGGCAGCGGGCGCAGTCGTCCAGGTGTTGCCGCAGGCCGCGGGCCGCGGCCGAGCCGCGGACGAAGGAGCCGAGCTTGCGGGCGTAGCGGCGGCAGTCGGCGTCCTGGTCGGTGACGGCGTCGTTGACGTGGGCCTGGAGGTACGCCTGGCGCAGGCCCTCGCGGGCCCGGAAGGCGAGGACGGCGGTGGCGTTCTTGGTCAGGCCGAGATCGCGGCCCACCTGGGCGAGTGGCTGGCCCTCGACGGCGGTGCGCCACAGCACCTCGCGCCAC
Organism: Streptomyces mayteni; assembly: GCF_054783955.1. Taxonomy (NCBI): domain Bacteria; kingdom Bacillati; phylum Actinomycetota; class Actinomycetes; order Kitasatosporales; family Streptomycetaceae; genus Streptomyces; species Streptomyces mayteni. The sequence goes on from NZ_BAAGPR010000137.1 coordinate 11,685, forward strand.
CGGTCGGGGAGGCTGGCGAACGCCTCGGCGAGCATGAGGCGTTCGGCGCGTCCCAGGGCCTGCGACTCGGCGGAGGGGAGCGGGGAGAGGGCCGGCGGTGGGGGAGTGGGGGCGTGGCGGCCGGCGGCCATCCGGCGGACCATGGCCAGCAGGTAGTCGCGGACGGACGTGCGGGGGCCGCCGCCCGTGCGGACGGCGGCGAGGGTGCGGGTGAACGTCTCGCCGGTCAGGTCGTCGGCGGCCTGGTCGGAGACGCCGCTGCCCTTGGCGTGCAGCCACACGGTCCGGCGGTGCCTGCGGTACAGCTCGGCGAAGGCGGCGCTGTCGCCGTCGCGGGCGCGGGCGAGCAGGAGGGGGTCGTCCGAGGGTGGGGGCTGGTCGTGCATAGGGCTCGTCTCTCCCGTTCTGGCGAACTCAGTCGTCACTCGATCTGCCGGCGCACCAACTCGTGGAAGAGCCCGGTGGGGTCGGCCAACAGCGCGGCTGGCGGGCCCTGTTGGACGATGCGGCCCTCGGACATGACGAGCACCCGGTCCGCGTCCATGACGGTGGAGAGCCGGTGGGCGATCACGATCCGGGTGGCGCGCAGCGCCCTGGTGGCGGCGGTGACGACGCGCTGCGCCTCGTTGTCGAGGGCGCTGGTCGCCTCGTCGAAGAACAGGATCCGTGGCCGGCGGATCAGCGCCTGGGCGATCATCAGGCGTTGCCGCTGGCCGCCGGAGACGGTGGAGCCGCCGTCCGAGAGGATGGTGTGCATGCCCATCGGCATGGCCTTGATGTCCTCGGCCAGGCCGGCGAGCGCCGCGGCCCCCCACGCCTCCTCCAGCGTGTACGAGCCGGTGCCGCGGATGCAGTCGAGGAGCGAGCCGGTGAGCGGCGCCGCGTTCTGCAGCACCACGCCGCACTGGCGGCGTACGGCCGCCCGGTCGAGGGCGGCCAGTTCCTGGCCGTCGTAGCGGACGCTGCCGGTGAGCGGGTCGTCGAAGCCGATGAGCAGCCGCAGCAGCGTGGACTTGCCGCAGCCGCTGGGGCCGACGATGGCGACGAACTCGCCGGGGCGCGCCTCGAAGTCGACGTCGTCGAGGACCAGCGGGGCGCCCTCGGCGTAGCGGTAGGAGACGGCGCGGGCCTCCAGGTGGCCGGTGAGCGGCGCGGGTTGGGTGTCGGCGCCGGTGGTCACCTCGGGGACGGCCTGGAGGATCGGCCTGACCTGCTCGAACATCGGCAGTACGGCGGCGGCCGAGAGCAGCGCGCCGGTCAGCTGGGTGGCGGCGGACAGCAGCATGGTGACGGCGGTGTGGAAGGTCAGGAACTCGGCGGCCGACATGGAGCCCTGGGCCGGTCCCGCGAGCAGCATGAACATCACGAGCGTGCAGACCGGCAGGCAGACGGCGTTGAGCACGGTGATGGCGTTGGCGATCCGGCCGGCGCGCTGCTGGAGGTCGCGGGTGCGGGCGAACTCGCGGGCCCAGGCGGCGTAGGCGAAGCTCTCGGCGGCGGCGACGCGCAGCTTGGGGAGGGCGCGCAGGGTCTGGAACGCCTGGTTGTTGAGCCGGTTGCCGATGATCACGAGGCGTCGCTGGTAGCGGAGTTGCCACAGGCCGAGGGTGAGGAAGAGGGTGGCGACGGTGAGCAGCATGGCGAGGGCGACGAGGGCCAGCGGCACGCTGTAGACGAGGAGCAGCACCAGGTTGGCGGCGCCGATGGTGGTGGCCTGGAGGCAGGTGGAGCCGATGCCGGCCAGCACGCGGCGGATGGCGCTGATGCCCATGGCGGCGGAGGCGAGTTCGCCGGTGGAGCGGCCGCCGAAGAAGGTGGCGGGCAGCCGCAGCAGTCGGTCCCAGACGGCGGGTTGGAGGGTGGCCTCGACGCGTCCCGCCAACCGGAGCACGGCGGTGTTCTGGAGCAGCATGAAGACGGCCGCGACGACGGCGAGCGCGACGACCGCCACGCCGGCCTGCACGATGAGGCCGGTCTCGCCGCGGGGCACGAACTCGCCGAGCACCTGGCCGGTGGCGATCGGCACCAGGGCGCCGAGTCCGGCCGCGACGAGGCCGCCGACGGCGAGGTCGCGGAGCTCGCCGCGGGTGCCGCGCAGGCTGAAGCGGATCAGCCTTGGCAGGTCCAGAGGGCGGTCGGGCAGCGGGCGGTAGAGCAGCATGGCGTGCGGTTCGAGGTCGGCGGCGGTGGCGCGGTCGACGGGTTGGTGTTCTTCGGTGGTGGGGTCCGCGACGACGTAGCGGCCGCGGCGCCAGAGCAGGGCGACCGGGGCGCCGTCGGCGGCGCGCCTGCCCACCAGCGGGCCGCCGTTCTCGCGCCACCAGTGGCCGGTGAGCCTGACCCCGCGGGTGCGGACGTGGGAGGCGACGGCGATCGCCTCGATCGGGTCGGTGCCGGCGGCGGCCACGTCCGACGGCGCTGGCGGCCGGTTGGTGAGGGCGATGCGGGCGTCGGCGGCGACGAGGCGGCAGGCGGCGAGCGTGGCGTCGACGTCCGCGCCGGCACCGCGGGTGCGCGAAGTGCGGCCGATGGCGGCGAGCAGGGTCTGGTTCGCCTCGGTGCGGGCGGCCTCGCCGGCCTTGATGCCGGCGGCGGTGCGGTCCTCGTGGGCGCGTTCGAGTTCGCCGATCCAGCCGTCGAGCGCGTGCAGCAGCCGGCGTTGCTGGTCGACCATGCTCTGCCAGACGCCGGGGTCGATCAGCAGGGCGTGCGCGGCGGCCATGTCGTGGGCCGCACCGTACTGGACGCTGCCCGGCGGGATCGAGGGGCGCAGCACGTCGTCCTCGGTGCCGCCGAGCGGCGCCTGGTACAGCACCTGGAGGCCGCGGCCCATGCCCAGGGCGAAGGACTCCTCGACCGGGCTCGGCCAGCCGCCACCCGCGTGGTAGGCCGCCTGGTACGCCGCCGGGTGCAGCTCGCGCAGCTCGACGCGGTGCAGCCGGCTGCCGGGGAGCGGCCTGGCGACCAGGGTGCGGGCGGTGCCAGGCGCCGGGCCGAGCAGCAGGGTGCCGGCGGGCAGCCGGCCGAGGAAGTGGCGATGGCCCTGCCGGGCGGCGTCGACGGCGAACAGGTCGAGGGCGCCGGCCGCCACCAGCCACAACACCAGGGGCCCTTCAAGGGGCGCCTCGCGGGTGCCGGTGAGGTCGACGGGCGTGCCGAGCGCGCCGAAGGCCGTCAGCACCGGGTCGGGCACCTGGGCCGGCCCGGGCGTGGGCACCGGGGCCGCTCCCTGGGCGGGGCCCGGAGCCGGACCATGGGCGGGCGGCTGGGCGGGGTCCGGCGAAGCCGAATGCGGCACCGGGTCGGACGGTTGGACGGCGGTCACGCTCAACGCTCCCGAACGAGCGCCGCGTAGGCGCCACCGGCGGCCAACAGCCGTTCGTGGCGGCCGCGTTCGACGACGGCGCCGCGGTGCAGCACCAGGATCTCGTCGCTGTCCCGCACCGTGCTCAGCCGGTGGGCGATGACGACGCAGGCGCAGCCGCGGCGCCGCAGGTTGTCGATGATGGTCTGCTCGGTGGCGGCGTCCAGGGCGCTGGTCACCTCGTCGAGGACGAGGACGCTGGGGCGCCGCACCAACGCCCGTGCCAGTTCGAGGCGTTGCCGCTGGCCGCCGGAGAAGTTGCGGCCGTCCTGCTCGACGCGGCTGTGGATGCCGCCGGGGCGGCGGGCCACCACGTCGTCGTAGACGGCGGCGTCGCGCAGCGCCTCGATGACGGCGTCGTCGGGGATGGACGGGTCCCACAGCGCGATGTTGTCGCGGACGGTGCCGGCGAACAGGAACACGTCCTGGTCGACGAAGGAGACGGAGGCCGCGAGGGCGCCGCGCGGGATCTCGCCGAGCGGCGTGCCGTCGACCCGGATGGTGCCCTCCCACGGCGGGTAGAGGCCGGCGAGCAGCCGCGAGACGGTGGACTTGCCGCTGCCCGAGCCGCCGACCAGCGCGACCCGCTGGCCGGGCCCCACGGTGAGCGAGAACTCCCGCAGCAGCGGCGGGTCGAGGGGGCTGTAGCCGAAGGTGACGCCGTCGAGTTCGACGAGTCCGGTGAGGCGGCGGGTGCTGGGGGCCGGCTCGCGGCGGGTGTAGACGGGGTCGACGGGGAAGTTCTCGACGTCCTTGAGGCGGGCGACGTCGGCGGCGAAGTCCTGGAGCCGGCCGGCGACCCCGTTGAGGCGGGTGATCGGTGCGGTGAAGCTGGTCACCAGGGCCTGGAAGGCGACGAGCAGGCCGACCGTCAGATGGCCCTCGACGGCCCGCAGCCCGCCGACGGTCAGGATCAGCGCGCTGTTGAGGGCGGCGAGGGTGGGCGCGACGACGGCCAGCCAGGCGCTCGGCACGCCGAGCCGCTGCTGGGTGTCCAGGGTGGTGGCGTGCTGTCCTGCCCAGCGGCGGAAGAAGCCGTCCTCGCCGCCGGTGGCCTTCATCGACTCGATGAGGGTGAGCCCGCTGTAGGAGGTGTTGGTGAGCCGGGCGCTGTCCGCGCGCAGCTTCTGGGTGCCGGTGGCGCGCAGGCCGAGCACGATCCGCATGGCGACGACGTTGAGCAGCGCGACCAGCACGCCGAGGACGGTGAGCCCCGGGTCGTAGCTCCACAGCAGCAGCGCGTAGAGCAGCACGACGACGGCGTCGACGCCGGCGGCCGCCAGGTCGCGGGCGAGGACGTCGGCGACCGTGTCGTTGGACTGGAGGCGCTGCACCAGGTCGGCGGCGTTGCGCTGGGAGTAGAAGGAGACCGGGAGTCTGAGCAGGTGGCGCAGGAAGCGGGCGCTGCCGAGGGTGGCGGAGATGACGCGGCCGCGCAGCAGGTTGGCCTGTTGGACGGCGGTGAGGGTGGCGGTGACGGCGAGGGTGGTGGCCATGGCCGTGAACAGCACGTCGAGGCCGGACGTCTGCCCGCCGATCAGGAACAGGTCGACGTAGGTGCGGCTGAGCGCCGGCACGGTGGCGCCGGCGACCACCAGCAGCAGGCTGGCGAGCACGACGGCGAGCATGGTGCCCGACATGCCGCGCAGCCGGGCCGGCATGGCGCGCAGCACGCCGGGCGGGCGGCCGCCGCGCCGGAAGTCGGGTCCCGGTTCGAGGACGAGGACGACGCCGGTGAACGCGGCGTCGAACTCGTCGAGCGGCACGAACCTGCGGCCGTGCGCCGGGTCGTTGATCCGGGCGCGGCGCGGGCCGAGGAGGCCGAGGCGGCGGCCGATTCCCTCCAGGACGACGTAGTGGTTGAACTCCCAGAAGAGGATGGCGGGCGGCCGCACCTCGGCGAGGGCGGCCACGTCCATCTGCATGCCCTTGGCGGTGAGGCCGTGCCGGCGGGCCGCCTTGAGGAGGTTGCTGGCCCGGGAGCCGTCGCGGGAGACGCCGCAGGCGATGCGCAGCTCCTCGAGCGGCACGTGCCGGCCGAAGTGGCCGAGGACCATGGCCAGCGCGGAGGCGCCGCACTCCACGGCCTCCATCTGGAGCACGGTGGGGGTGCGGACCGACTTGGCAGCGCGCGGGCGGCGGGGCGTGCGGCGCCCGCGCCGGTGGGCGTGCGCGCGGCCGGTGGGCT
>NZ_BAAGPR010000138.1:0-16863 GCF_054783955.1 Streptomyces mayteni
AACGCCCGGTTACATTCCGAACCCGGAAGCTAAGCCTGCCAGCGCCGATGGTACTGCATGGGGGACCGTGTGGGAGAGTAGGTCGCCGCCGGACAATCTTTTGGAACCTCTGGTTCCTCAGCGTACATGCTGAGGAACCAGAGGTTTTTTTGTTTTTCGGGTAAGGCAGGAAAGGCAGGAATCACGGCCATGACGGAATCGTCGGACGGTAGGTCGGAGCGGGAGTCGCGTGCCCCCCGGCGTGATGAGGATCGGGGCGGCTATCAGCGTGGCGGCGGCCGCGGGGACTGGCGAGGCGACCGTCGTGATGACCGCCGTGACGACCGTCGCGGTGGTCAGGGCCGTACTGGCGGCTCGTGGGGTCGAGGCGACGCCCGCCGGGACGACCGAGGTGGCGGCCGCCGCGATGAGGGAACGCGGCCGCGCTGGGAGTCGGGCGGCGACCGCGGCGGTGAGCGTGGGGGCTTCCGACGTGACGATCGCGGCCGCGACGACCGGCCGCGTGCCGACCGCCCAGGTCGGCCGGCCGGCGGTGGCTTCCGCCGTGACGACCGTCGCCCCGGGTACGGGAGTTCCGGCTCGGGCGGTGGCGCGGGCGGCTTCCGGCGCGACGATCGGCCGAGGGATGACCGTCCCCGTGGGGACCGGTTCCGTAGGGATGATCGGCCGCGTGACGATCGCTTCCGGCGGGACGACCGGCCGAGGGACGAGCGTCCCCGTGACGACAGGTTCCGACGTGACGATCGCCCGCGTGGTGAGCGCCCCCAGGGGGACCGCTTCCGGCGGGATGATCGGCCGCGCGACGACCGTCCCCGCAGGGACGATCGTCCTCGCGACGACCGGTTCCGGCGTGATGAGCGTCCTCGTGACGACCGTTTTCGTCGGGACGACCGGCCCAGGGACGATCGCCCCCAGGGGGACCGCTTCCGGCGGGATGATCGGCCGCGCGACGACCGTCCCCGCCGCGATGATCGGCCGCGGGATGACAGGTTCCGTCGGGACGACAGGCCGCGCGATGACCGTCCCCGTCGGGACGACCGTCCCCGCAGGGATGATCGGCCGAGGGACGATCGCTTCCGGCGGGACGAGCGTCCTCGTGACGACCGGTTCCGCAGGGATGATCGGCCGCGGCAGGGGGGGCGGGACGATCGGCCGTGGCGGGAGCGTGACGGTGAGCGTCGCGAGTCGGGTGGCCGGGACTTCCGCGGACGTCGTGACGACCGCGGCGGGCCGCGTGGCGGGTATCGGCGCGAGGGCGTGCGGCGCGGACCTGACATGGCGCGGGACCGTGACCGTGAGCGGGTCAGGCGGCTGCCGATCCCGGACGAGGTGACGGGCGACGAGATCGACCGTTCCGTGCGGCAGGAGCTGATGAGCCTGCCCAAGACCCTCGCCGTGGACGTGGCGCGGAACCTGGTCATGGTGGCCAGGCTCCTGGAGGACGACCCCGAGCGGGCCTACGGCTACTCGCGTGCGGCGCTGCGGCTCGCCTCGCGGGTGGGTGCGGTTCGTGAGGCGGCCGGGTTCGCGTCGTACGGCGTCGGGAAGTACAGCGAGGCGCTGACCGAGTTCCGTGCCGCCCGGCGGATGACCGGTTCCGTCCACCTGTGGCCGATCATGGCCGACTGCGAGCGTGGCATGGGGCGTCCCGAGCGGGCGTTGGCCATGGCCGGCGAACCCGAGGTGCGGCAGCTGGACAAGGCGGGACAGGTCGAGATGCGGCTGGTCGCGGCCGGCGCCCGGCGCGACATGGGGCAGGCGGACGCGGCCGTGGTGACGTTGCAGAGCCCGGAGTTGGCCTCCAACTCCGTCCAGCCCTGGACGGCGCGGCTGCGGTACGCCTACGCGGACGCGCTGCTGGCCGTCGGCCGGGAGGACGAGGCGCGCGAGTGGTTCGCCAAGGCCGTGGAGGCCGACCAGGGCGGAACCACCGACGCCTCGGACCGGCTGGCCGAGCTGGACGGGTTGGAGTTCGTCGACGCGCTCGACCCGGACCTCGAGGACGACGAGGACGACGAGGACGACGAGGACGACGAGGACGACGAGGTCGAGGACGCCGAGGAGGCCGATGCCGAGGAGGGCCGGGATCAGGCGTAGCGGGCGATCGGGTTCTCGAGCGTGCCGACCAGCTGCAGTGAGCCGCTGGGGTCCTGGAGGTCCACCATCTGGCGGTTGTCGCGCAGCTGGAGGCGGTTGAGGCAGGACAGGGCGAAGCGCTCGGCGAACAGGTCGAACCGCCGGTACTTCTCGCTGAGTTCCGGAACGGCCTGCTGGTAGTCGGTGACGCAGGCGGCCACGGTCGCCCAGAAGGCGTCCTCGGTCAGCAGGCCGTTCTCGGTGAGAACTCCGCTGAGGAAGCGGAAGAAGCAGTCGAAGACGTCGGTGAAGACGGAGAGCGCCCACACGTCGTCCGGCACGTCGACGCGGATCCGCTCGACCTCGGGCGGCAGGGGTTGCTCGGCGCTCATCACGCCGATCTCCTCGGCGATGTCCTTCATGATGACGCGGCGCGGCACGCCGTTCTCCAGGACCAGGATGACGTTCTCGCCGTGCGGCATGAAGGCCAGGTCGTAGGCGTAGAGGCAGTGCAGCAGCGGGGTCAGGTAGGCGTCGAGGTAGTGGCGCAGCCAGACCTCGGCGGGCAGTCCCGACTCGGCGATCAGGGCGGCGGCGAACGAGTCGCCGTTCCGGTCGGTGTGCAGCAGGGAGGCCATGGTGGCCAGCCGCTGGCCCGGTTCCAGGGTGGGCACCGGGCTCTCGCGCCAGAGCGCGGCGAGCATCTTGAGGTAGGGGGAGCCCTTCTCGGTCGCGGCCTCGTAGTGCCGGTGGTGGTAGCCGATGGCGGCGTGCTCGCGGATGATCGAGAAGCCGGTGCCGGTGAGGAGGTCGTCCTTGGCGATCAGCCCGGCCAGCCAGTCGTTGATGGCCGGGGTGGCCCGCATGTAGCTGGCGGAGAGGCCGCGCAGGAAGCCCATGTTGAGGACGGAGAGCGCCGTCTTGACGTAGTGCTTCTCGGGGGCGTCGGTGTTGAAGAACGTGCGGATGGACTGCTGGGCGCGGTAGGCGTCGTCGCCCTCGCCGAGGCAGACCAGGTGGCGCCTGGCGACCTCGCCGGCGAAGGTGACGGAGAGCCGGTTCCACCACTGCCAGGGGTGGACGGGGAGCAGGTAGTAGTCGGCGAGGTCGAGGCCGAGCGCCGTCATCCGGTCGGCGAACCGGCGTCGGGTCGTCGCGGCGAGTTCGCCGGCGATCAGGGTCTCGTAGTCGATGTCGGTGGAGGCGGTGAACGTGGCCAGGTCGCGGCGGGCGGCGAGCCAGACCAGTCGGACGGGGGAGCCGGTCTCGGGGGCGTAGGAGAGGTACTCGGCGGCGTCGAAGCCGAGGCGGCCGTTGTTGGCCACGAAGCAGGGGTGGCCCTCGGTCATGGCGGCCTCGACGGTCTGGAAGTCGGCGCCGGCCAGCTCGGCGGCCGGCCGGTGGGGCGCGGCGAGCTTGAAGGCGGTGCCGGCCATGGTGCTGGTGATCTCCTCCAGGTAGACCGGGAGGACGTCGTCGGAGAGCCCGAGGGCGCCGCGCAGGTCGAGGAAGAAGTCGAGGGCGTCGAGGGGGAGCGGGACGCCGTCGCGTTCGCGGACGATCGAGTCGGGGTCGATCAGCCAGTGGTCGAGCCTGAGCCGGCGGGCGGTGAAGTGGTAGGCGAGGGTGGGGTCGTCGGCGCGGACCGTGTGGCGTCCGTCGGGGCGCGGCTCCGGGGCCAGGAGGCGTTCGTGGGCGAACTCGGCGAGCGCCTTGCGTATCAGGAGACGGTTGGCGCGCTCCCAGAGCTCGGGGGTGAGGTGGGCGACGGCTTCGTGGGGGACGGTCGTCATGCGGTTCACTCCTGGGGTGCTGCCGTGGCGGCCCTGGTGGCCCTCGCGGCCTCGTACTGTGCGCGGGTGCAGAAGCTGAGCAGGGCGTCCTTGCCGGGCAACGGGACTCTCCGCTCGACCTGGAAGCCGACGGCGGCGTTGAGGGCGTGGACGGGCGTGTTGCGGGCGTCGGGTTCGACGACCACGCGGTGGTTGCGGGGGTCGGCGAAGAGCAGTTCCATCACGGTGGTGATCACGGCGAGGGTGAAGCCGCGAAGCGGCGCGTCGGTGGGGGCGACCAGGAAGTGCATGCCGACGTCGCCCGGTTGGACCGGATAGACGGAGCCCACCGGGTCGTGGGCCGGGTCGTACGCCTCGACGAGGAAGGCCGGCTCTCCGTTGTGCAGGCCGAGGTACGCCTGGTGCGCGGGGGCGTCGTCGATGGCCTGGAACGCCGTGTGGACGTCGTGGAGTTCGGCGTCCCGCATCAGCCAGAAGACGGATTTGGGGTGGGTGAGCCAGCGGTGCAGCAGCTCGGCGTCGGCGGTGGGGTCGACGAGGCGGAGGGCGAACTCGCCGAGCCGTTCGTCGTGTCGGGCGAAGACGGTGGGGCGCATGGGTCTCCCAGGTGCGGCGGCAACTGGAAGTGAGGTTAGCCTAACCTAAATTTGCTCGACAATCGGGTTCGCCCGACGTCTCGCCCTCCGGACGCTTCCGTAGCGCGTTCCGCGGCTCGTCCCGGGGGTCGTCCCGGGGGTCGCGCAGCAGCAGACCGGTGGCCGGCTTGGGGCCGAATGACGTCGACTTGTGCGGCATGGTGACGCCGCGCTCGGCCAGCGTTCGCACGGTCTCCTCCCGCACCGCCCGCATGAGTACCGCGAACCCGTCGCCCGAACCGGCGGCCTGCGCGACGGCGGCGGGCGCGCTGTGCAGATGACGGACCCGGAGCTCGCGGCCGGCCGCCGGCCGCCACAGCTCGCCGAGCAGGGCCGCGTTGAACACGCTCGCGTCCAACTCCCGCCAGACACGGGGCCGGTCGGCCGGAACGGTGCGGGCGAGGAGCGCCGGGTCCGGCCGGTCGAGGAGGTGGAACATGCCGTTCGCGCCGGCCAGCAGGAAGGCGTTGCCCGGGGTGGCGTCGAGGGCGCGCAGCGCCGCGTCGAGCGGGCCGGCCACGGGGCCGACCCGGAACGCCGCGCCCGCCCTGGCCAGCGCCTCGGCGGGCGGCAGGCCGGCGAGCACCCGGTGGATCGGACTGACTCGCAGCGGGTGGCGGTCGGTGTCGACGAGCAGCACCAGGCCGCGGTCCCACGGCGGGCGGCCGCCGTGCTCGGCGCTGAGCCGCAGGCGGGTGGCCCAGCGGTGGTGACCGTCCGCGATCAGGGCGCGGTGCCTGGCCAACTCGGCGCGGACCGCGGCGATCTCGGCCGGCTCGGTGACGGCCCAGATCCGGTGCTCGGTGGCGTCGTCGGTGGGCGTGGCAAGCAGCGGCGGGCCGGCCGTCGCGCGTTCGACGACGGCGGGCACCGCGTCGTCGCGCGCGCCCCGGTAGGCGAGGAGCAGCGGTTCCAGGTCGGTGCGGGTGGCCCGCAGCAGCGCGGCCCGCTCGTCGACCACCTCGGGGATGACGTCCTCGTGCGGCAGCACCGTGCCCGCGCTCGGCGGGGTCAGCCGGAGGGCGCCCATGATGCCGCGCTGGAGCGGGAGCCCGGGGGCGCGCTGCTCGTACACGTAGAGCGCCGGGGTCAGGTCGGTCCGCAGCACGCCCGCGGCACGCCACTCGCGGAGGGTGGCGGCGGCGCGCTCCGGCGTGCGTGGCAGGATCAGCCGGACGATGTTGTGCGGGTCCGAGGTCTCCAGGTCGCGCTGCTCGTCCGGCCGCACGACGACGTCGTACGGCGGCGAGATCACGTCGGCGAGGTTGCCGACCCGCTCGGGCGCGTAACGGAGCGCGCGGAACGGGGCGAGGTCCAGGCCGGCGGCGTGCATCCCCGCATCGTATGCCGCGTGGATCACGGGAGAAGATGGGGGAATCATGGCTGACAACGCTGACATGTCCGGCAGGGCCGGCACGGAGAACGGGGCCGCGGCATCCGCGCCGAGCGGATCCGAGCGGGCGCTCCACGAGATCCACGACACCGCGCTGCTCGACCTGGACGGCGTGATCTACGCGGGTGGCGAGGCGATTCCGCACGCCGTGGAGTCGCTGCGGGTGGCGCGGGAGGCCGGCATGCGGCTGGCCTACGTGACCAACAACGCGGCCCGCACCCCGGAGACCGTCGCCGCGCACCTCACCAGGCTCGGCGTCGCGGCCGAGCCGGCCGAGGTGGTGACGTCGGCGCAGGCCGTGGCCCGGCTGATCGCCGAGCAACTACCCGCCGGCGCGCGGGTCCTGTGCGCGGGTGGTGAGGGGCTCCGGGTGGCGCTCAGTGAGCGCGGTCTGCGCCCGGTGGACTCGGCCGACGACGAGCCGGCGGCGGTCGTGCAGGGCTACGGCGGCCCCGAGCTGCCGTGGGGCGTGATCGCGGAGGCGGCGCTCGCGGTCAACCGCGGCGTGCCGTGGTTCGCGTCCAACACGGACCTGACCATCCCCAGCGGGCGGGGCATCGTGCCGGGGAACGGCGCCGCCGTGGAGGCGGTGCGGATCGCCACCGGGCGGCGCAGCGAGCCGCAGGTCGCGGGGAAGCCGCAACCGCCGATGCACCGGGAGTCGATACTGCGCACCGGGGCGCGGCGGCCGTTGGTCGTCGGCGATCGGCTCGACACGGACATCGAGGGGGCGCACGCCGGGGGCGTGGACTCGCTGCTGGTGATGACCGGTGTGACGGACGAGGCGGAGCTGCTGGCGGCGCGCCCCGACCATCGTCCGACGTTCGTGGCCGCCGACCTCAGGGGGCTGCTGACGCCGCAGCCGGCGGTGTCGGCGGACGCCGAGGGCGGTTGGCGGTGCGGTGGTTGGCGGGCGGTCGTCGTCGGCGACGAGCTGCGTCTCGACGGCGGGGGCGACGACGGCGGCGATCCGGTGGACGGGCTGCGCGCCCTCTGCGGGGCCGCCTGGTCGGCGGCCGACCGCGGCCACCGGCTCCGCCCCTGGCGAGGCGGACTCCTGCCCGCCTGAGGCGGGCACCCGCCGCGCGCCCGCCGCGCACCCGCCGCGCACCCGGCGGGGGTCAGCGGTGGGTGAGTGCCGACACGAGGAGGTCGGCGAGCAGGGCGGCGCAGGAGCCGTCCGGGTCGAGGTCCGGGTCGTAGATGGTGACGTTGAGCCCCACGCACCGGGGTGAGCCGGTCAACGCCCGCAGCAGCGGCGCGAGTTCGTCGGGCAGCAGACCGCCGTCGTCCGGGCTGTCCACGGCCGGCATCACCGACGGGTCGAGAACGTCGGCGTCCAGGTGCACCCAGAAGCCGTCGAGCGCCGGCGCCTCCATCGCCCGCAGCGCCGCGTCGGCCGCCTGCCCGGCGCCGCGCTCCCGGATCTCGCCCACCGTCGTGCTGGCGATGCCCGACGCCGTGAGCTCGGCGCGCTCCGGGTCGTCGTCCCGGATGCCCAGGACCTGGACGTCGCTCTCCAGGACGTAAGGACGCAGCCCTTCGAGGTCCGTGAGGTCCGCCTGCCCGCGGCCGGTGGCGAGGGCGAGTTCCTCGCCGCCCGCGGCGCCGACGCGGTCGGAGTTGCCGGGGTGCCGGAAGTCGGCCGAGCCGTCGATGACGGCGACCCCGTACCGGCCGACGCGGCGCAGCGCGAGCGAGGCGCCGAGCTGGATGGAGCAGTCCCCGCCGAGGACCACGGGGAAGGCGCCGGCCCGCACGTGCCGCTCGACGCGGTCGGCGAGCCGGCGGGTGTACGCGGCGATCGGCCCCGCGTGGAACACCCCGTCGCCCTCCTGCCAACCCTCACGGTCGTAGCGGGGCGGCACGACGACGCCTCCCTCGTCGGCGCCGAGCCGCGCCAGCAGCCCCTGCTCGCGCAGCGCGCCGGCCAGCTTGTAGCACCCGGGCACGGCCCCCTCGAAGGGCGGCCTGAGACCGAGGTTCGACGGGGCGTCGATGAGCACGGGACGAGGGCGCATCGCCCCATTGTGCCGGGTGGTGGCCGTCAGGCGTGGGCTCGTGCTGGAGGGCGGTCGGCGTCGGACGCGGCCAGGGCGAGCGCCGGGTGCGCGGTGATCACCTCGTCGAGCGCTTCGAGCCCGTGCCTGATCAGCGGGTGGGCGCGGCTGCCCTGCCGCACGCAGGTGAGGATCCGGCGGGAGATGGGCAGTTCGGCGGTGAGAGGGACGCGGACCGTGCGGTGGCTGGGCGGGATCTCGGTGAGCCTGGGGTAGAGGGAGATGCCGAGGCCGTGGCCGACCATGGCGGAGACGGCCGCCCACTCCTTGGCCCAGTGCGCGACCGCGGGGGTGAAGCCGGCGACGGCGCAGAACACCAGGACGCGCTGGTAGTGGTCGCAACTGCCGGGCAGCGGCAGCACCCAGTCCTCGCGGGCGGTCTCGGCCAGTTGCACCTCGGTGCGTGCGGCCAGGGGGTGGCCGGCCGGCACGATGAGGTCGAGGGGTTCGTCGAGCAGCCGCTCCTGGTCGAAGCGGGAGTCGCTGGGGTTGGGGAAGTCCTCGGAGGGCGCCACGAGGGCGATGTCGGCGTCGGTGGAGAGCAGCAGGTCGAAGCTGGCGGCGGTCTCGGACTCGGTGATCATCACGGTGAGGCCGGGGTGGCGCTTGCGCAGCAGGGCGGTCGCCGGGGCGATCAGCCCGGTGACGGCGCTCGGGTAGCCGCAGATCCGCAGCAGGCCGGCCTCGCCGGAACGGTAGGCCTCGAGGGCGGACTCGGCCTCCTCCCAGCGGGCCATGAGTTCCTCGCCGTGCCTGATGACCAGGTGCGCGGCGCCGGTCAGCCGGATCCTGCGGCCCTGCGGTTCGACCAGCTGGACCCGCAACTCCTTGGCCAGCTCCCGGAGCTGGTGGGAGACCGCGGACGGGGTCAGATACAGCGCGGCGGCCGCCGCGGTCACCGTGCCGTGTTGGTGCACCGCGCGGAGCACCTGGAGCCGACGGGGATCAATCATGCAGTAATTCTGCACGATGCACCCGAGAAATGTGAAATGGACCTGAACGGTCTCGCGGTCGCACACTGCCGGTATGACTCAGACGATCCAGCACCCCCAGGTGACCACCGCACCCGTCGAGCTCTCCCACCACACCACGAGTGAGGGCACCGTGGTCTGGCTCCGCTGCGGCTGCGGCCGGCTGCGGATGGTCTTCACCCCCGACTCCCCGGCCGACCGCGCCATGGCGGCCGGCGGCCGCACCCCCGGCTGCCCGTACTGCGGCTGACCGTACTTGTGGCTGACCGCGCCGCGGCCGGCCGCGCGTCGATCGGCTACGCCGCCAGGGCCTCCTGGAGGAGGGTGTCCTCCGAGGTGTCGCGGCGCCAGTAGCCGGTGAAGGTGACGCGGCCGCGGTCGAGGCCGCGGTCGTTCACGAGGTGACGGCGGAGGGCACGGACGTGGCCGGCCTCGCCGGCGAGCCAGGCGTAGGAAGCGCCGGGCGGCAGGTGGCGGTCGCGGAGCGCGGCCAGCAGCGGGTTGGGGTCGGGGGCTGGCAGCCGGTCGTGGCAGAGCCAGGTGATCTCCGCGTCGGCCCTGGTAGACAACCGCTGGCGGTCGGCGGCGTGTTCGGTCTCGATCCAGACCCGGGCCGGCATGCCGGCCGGCAGCCAGGCCAGGATGCCGGCGATGGCGGGGAGGGCCGAGGCGTCGCCGGCGATCAGCACCTGCTCGGTGTCCGGCGGCGGGCGGAAGTCGACGCCGGCGTTGTCCTCCTCGGTCGGGCCGAGGAGCGAGAGCCGCGCGCCGGGCCGGGCGACGAGGGCCCAGCGGGAGGCGGGGCCCTCACACGCGCCGTGCAGCGCGAAGTCGATGTCGAGCTCGCCGACTTCGCGCCGGTGTTCGCGCACGGTGTAGGTGCGCATGGGGGCGCGCTCGTCCGGGTCCATCCGCTGCCAGGCGGGCCACCAGCCGGCGCCCTCGCCGCGCGGGACGGCCGCCCGGTGCTGGCCGGGGCGGGGCAGGAACAGCTTGACGCGCTGGTCCCGGCCGCCGCCGAGGAAGCGGTCGAGTTCGGCGCCGCCCACCGTGACGCGGGCGAAGCCGGGGCTGATCCGGCGGGTGCGCAGGACGTGCAGGTCGAAGAACTCGAAGGGGCGTGCGCTCATGGCGGTGCGTCCTTTCGGGTCGGTTCGGGTGGGTTCGGGTTGGTTCAGATCGGATCGGTTCTGATCTTGTGAGTACGGCTCAGGTCAGCCGGCTCGCGGAGCGGATCCCCTCGGCCAGGCTCTCCATCGCCGGGGCGCAGCCGGCGTAGCTGTAGGTGGGCTCCGGGTTCCAGGCGGCGACCTGGCCGGCCACGACGGCGGGGAGGATGCGCCAGGTGGGCTTGGTCTCGGCGAGTCGGTCGGCCTGGAGACTGATGGCCCGGTCGTCGAGGAGGATCAGGTCGGCGGGGTAGCGGCCCGCGTTCTCCCAGCTCACGGACTGGAAGGTGCCGGCCTCGTCCGGGGTGTCGGGGACGATGAGCTCCACGCCGAGTTCCTGGTAGTAGGTCAGGTCCGAGAGGTCGCTCGGCACGCAGAACCAGAGCTTGTCCTCGGTGGCCGAGAGGGCGAGGACCCGCAGCCCCGGGTTGTCGCGGGCGGCCTGGCGAACGGCCTCCGCCGCGGCGTCGAAACGGTTCTTCGCCTCGGCGGTCGCGGGGGCGGCGAGGTCGGCGCCGAGCGCCTCGGCCAGTTCCGCGTACCGCTCGACGGTGGTGCGCAGCGGCGGGCCGACGTTGGCGATGCCGATGCTCGGCGCGATGCCGAGGATGTCGGACGCGGTGTCCGCCGGCACCCACCACAGGTCGGGCGGGGTGTGGATGTCGCTGACCAGCAGCTGGGGTTCGAGGCCGAGGTACGCCTCCAGGTTGAACTCGCCCCAGGCGTTGCCCAGTCGGGTCAGCCGGTCCAGGTCGAGGCCGGCGGCCAGCACGCTGGGTTGTCCTTCGGCCGCCTCGGCCGGGCCGAAGACGCCCACGCACTCGATGCCGTAGTCGAGGAGGGCGGCGGCCGAGCCGACGTAGGCGACGATCCGCTCGGGTACGGCGTCCAGCGTGACGGTCTCCTCGCGGTCGTCGGTGAAGGTGAACGCGCCCGCGCTGCCTCCGCCGCCCTCGGGGGTGTCTGATCCGCCGGCGCCGCAGGCCGTGAGCAGGCCGGCGGTGCCCACGGTGCCGCTCGCGGCCAGGAAGCCCCGGCGGGAGACGGCGCGCGCCGGCGGCTTCGGCAGGAGTGTGCTCGGCATCGGATCACCTTTTCGGGACGCGGTTCGACCAGGTCGGCATCCGGAACGGGCGACCTAGCGAGGTTAGGCTAACCTAACCGCATGTCGCTGAGGAGTTCCACCAAGGGGCGCGCAGGGTGACGGCGATGGGGGCGAGCGCGCCGCCGGGGCCGGCGCTCGACGTGCGGCTCACGCGCCGGCGCACGGCTCGGCGCGCGGGTGGACTTCTCGCGGCGGTCGGCGTGTTGGCGCTGGTCGCCGCCGCCAGCGTCGCCCTCGGCGCCAAGTCCGTCCCGCTGGGGCAGGTGTGGCACGGCCTGTTCGCCTACTCGGGGACCGAGACCGACGTCGTCGTCCGCGAACTCCGGCTGCCCCGCACGATCCTCGGGCTGCTCTGCGGCGCCGCGCTCGGCCTGGCCGGGGCCGTGATGCAGGCGCTCACCCGCAACCCGCTCGCGGACCCCGGGCTGCTCGGCGTCAACGCCGGTGCCGCGGCCGCCGTCGTGTCCGCCATCAGCTTTCTCGACGTCACCTCGCCGGCCGGCTACGTGTGGTTCGCCTTCCTCGGCGCCGCCGCCGTCGCGGTCGCGGTCTACGCGCTGGGCGGCAGCCGCGCGGCCACCCCCGTGCGGCTCGCGCTCGCCGGGACGGCCGTCAGCGCCGCGCTCCACGGCTACACCCAGTCCGTCGAACTCCTCGACACCGCAGCCCTGGACCGGATGCGGTTCTGGGCCGTGGGCTCGCTCGCGTCGGCCAGCGGCGACATCGTCGGGCAGCTGCTGCCGTTCCTCGCCCTCGGCACGGTCCTCGCGCTGGCCCTCGGCCGACCGCTGAACGCCGTCGCCCTCGGCGACGACGCGGCGCGCGCCCTCGGCACCCGCCCGGGCCGCACCCGCGCCCTGGCCATGCTCGCCGTCACCCTGCTGTGCGGCGCGGCCACCGCCGCCTGCGGGCCGATCGTCTTCGTCGGGCTGATCGTGCCCCACCTGGTCCGGGCCATCACCGGCCCCGACCTGCGGTGGACGCTGCCCTACGCGGCCGTACTCGCCCCCGCGCTGCTCCTGGGCGCCGACGTGATCGGACGCCTCGTCGCGCGACCCTCGGAACTCCAGGTCGGCATCGTCACCAGCCTGATCGGCGGCCCGGTCTTCGTCTACCTGGTCCGCCGCCACCGGACGGCCCGGCTGTGAACCGCGTCACGCTCCGCGGCGGTCCCGACGGTCGCGGCTGGTCGGTGCGGCTCGACGGCCGGAGCCTGGCGGTCGGCGGCGGCCTCTCCCTGCTGACGCTGGCCGTGGGCGTCCTGCTCGTCGGCACCGGCGACTACCCGCTGAAGCCGGCCGAGGTGCTGCGCACCCTGGCCGGCGGCGGCACCCCGGCCCAGGACCTCGTCGTCCTCGAACTGCGGTTGCCGCGACTGCTGGTGGGACTGCTCGTCGGACTCGCGCTCGGCCTCGCCGGCGCCGTCTTCCAGTCCGTCTCGCGCAACCCGCTCGGCAGCCCCGACATCGTCGGCTTCGGACAGGGCTCGGCGGCCGGCGCCCTCACCGTGATCACGCTGACCGGCGGCGGGAGCCTCGCGGTCGCCGCCGGCGCGGTGGCCGGCGGGCTGGCCACCGGGGCGGCCGTCTACCTGCTGGCCTGGCGCGGCGGCGTCCAGGGCTACCGCCTCGTGCTGGTCGGCATCGGCGTCGCCGCCGTGCTCAGCGCCGCCAACGGCTACCTGCTCACCCAGGCCGGCATCACGGACGCCGCCCGCGCCGTGCTGTGGCTCGCGGGCTCGCTCAACGGCCGTGACTGGGCCGAGTTCTGGCCGCTCGCGGCGGTCTGCTGCCTGCTGCTGCCTGCGGTGCTCGCCCTGGGGCGTCCGCTGCGGATCCTGGAACTGGGCGACGACACGGCCGTGGCGCTCGGGGTGCGGGTCGAACGGGTCAGGCTGTCGCTGGTGGCGGCCGCCGTGCTGCTCACGGCGGCGGCCACGGCCGCCGCGGGACCGATCGGCTTCGTGGCGCTCACCGCGCCGCAGCTCGCCCGCCGCGTCACCCGGGCCCCCGGCCCCAACCTGCTGCCGGCCGCCCTCATGGGCGCGCTGCTGCTAGCCACCGCCGACCTGGTCGCCCAGTCGGCCTTCGCCGACCGGCAGCTGCCGGTCGGCGCCGTGACGGGCGTCCTCGGCGGCGGCTACCTGCTGTGGCTCCTCTTCACGGAACGACGCTCCGGCCGCGTGTGACCCCCTGGCGGGGGCAAGGCCTCGTGACCCCCGAACCGGCGCCGGACCGAGGCACCGGCCCGGACGGTGCGGTACGTCGCCGGACCCGGGCGCGGAGACGGACAGGATTGGGGGAGCGGGGCGGGTGCGCCGATCCGCCTGGCGGCGGCTGGCCGGCGAGGGCGGATGGACCGCGCAGCGACGCTGTGCCTTCGGCCGAGGCCGGCCGACGTTTCGCTGGCGTGGGCGGCCTGGCGCCCGGGCCGGCGGCTGCGGTCTGGCGGGCCGCGGCGGCCGTGCGGCGGCGGAGGCCGGCTATGCGCCCCGGCTGGGATGCCGCGTAACCGAATGGGGCCGTGGGGCCGATGTCCCCGGCCGAGGGGCCGCGTTGGCGCGTGAGCCGCGGGCCTGCCGGCGCCGAGGAGGGAAGGCGCCGAGCCTGGTGCCCAGCCAGAGCGCCGCGTGTGACCACCGCTGGTGTGCGGCCGGCTCGCCGGCATCCATGTGGGGCTGGCCGCGGAGGCCGGTTGGCGGCAGTCGGACGGCGTGGCCGGCGTGTCGGCCGGTGCAGCCGGGGTGGGCCGCCCCGCGGCCCGATGGTGTCGCCGCCAGGGTCGGCGGGGGCCGGGGCGGCCGCCCCGGTAGGCCCGCCAGGGCGTCCCTTCGGGGCGGTAGGCCGCCAGGCCGGCTTGGTAGCGTCGGGGCATGGACGAGGAGCCTCTTGCCGAGCAAGCCCCGGAGCCCGAGGACGACGGCCCGCGCCCGTTGGGCGTCGAGGTGCGGCCCACCGGACACGGTGGCGTGGACGCCCAGTTGGCCCGGCTGGCCGACGCCGACCACCTCGGCGTCCCGGGACACCTGGAGGTGTACGAGGATGTGCACCGCGGTCTGCGCGAGACGTTGGCCGCCCTCGACCAGCCGGCCGGGCCGCCCGTGCCCGGCCCCCCGCCCATTCCCAGGAGCTGAACCCCACGTGGCAGCAGCGACCCAGCGACGCCTCAGCCGCCTCGACGCGGAACTGGTGCGCCGCAAGCTCGCCCGTTCCCGTGAGCACGCCAGAGAGCTCATCGACGCGGGCCGGGTCACCGTCAACGGCGGCGTCGCGGGCAAGCCCGCCACCCAGGTCGCCACCGGCGCGGCCCTGGTCGTCCGCGAGGACGCCGACGACCCGGGCTACGCCTCCCGAGGCGGCCACAAACTCGCGGGGGCGCTCGACGCGTTCACGCCGCGCGGGTTGCGCGTCGCCGGCCGCCGGGCGCTCGACGCCGGGGCGTCCACCGGCGGGTTCACCGACGTGCTGCTGCGCGCCGACGCCGCCGAGGTGATCGCCGTCGACGTCGGCTACGGGCAGCTCGCCTGGCACCTGCGCGCCGACGAGCGGGTCACCGTCATGGACCGCACGAACGTACGCGAGTTGACGCTCGAGGCCATCGGAGGACGGCCCGTCGACCTGGTGGTCGGCGACCTGTCCTTCATCCCGCTCGGCCTGGTGCTGCCCGCCCTCGTCGGGTGCGCGGCGCCCGACGCCGACCTGGTGCTGATGGTCAAGCCGCAGTTCGAGGTCGGCCGCGAACGCCTCGGCAGCGGCGGCGTGGTGCGCGACCCGGCGCTGCGCGCCGAGGCCGTCCGCACCGTCGCCGCGCACGCCGCCGAGCTGGGGCTCGGCGCGCTCGGCGTGGTCGCGAGCCCGCTGCCAGGACCCTCAGGCAATGTTGAATACTTTCTCTGGCTGCGTGCCGGGGCACCCGCGCTCGACCCGGCCGACGTCGACCGCGCCGTGACCGAGGGGCCTCAGTGACCGTCAGCACCGGGACCAACCACACCGAAGAACGTACCGTCTTCCTGCTCGCGCACACCGGTCGCGCCGCCGCGATCCGCAGCGCCGAACTCGTCGTCCAGGGCCTGCTCGCCCACGGCATCGGCGTCCGGGTGCTGGACGAGGAGGCCGCCGACCTGCCGCTGCCGGCCAGCGTCGAGCGGGTCAAGGTCGCCAAGGACGAGACCCGCGGCGTGGTGGACGGCTGCGAACTGCTCGTGGTGCTCGGCGGCGACGGCACGCTGCTGCGCGGCGCCGAGTTCTCCCGCGCCTCCGGCGTGCCGATGCTCGGCGTCAACCTCGGTACCGTCGGCTTCCTCGCCGAGGCCGAACGCGACGACCTCGACCAGGTGGTGGACCGCGTCGTCACCCGCGACTACGAGGTCGAGGAGCGGATGACCCTGGACGTCACCGTGCTGAGCGACGGCCGGGCCGTGCACGTCGACTGGGCGCTCAACGAGGCGTCCGTCGAGAAGGTCGCCAGGGAACGGATGATCGAGTTGGTGTTGGAGGTGGACGGCCGCCCGGTCTCCGGGTTCGGCGGCGACGGTGTGGTCTGCGCCACCCCCACCGGCTCCACCGCCTACGCGTTCTCCGCCGGCGGTCCCATCGTCTGGCCCGAGGTCGAGGCCCTGCTGATGGTGCCGATCAGCGCCCACGCCCTGTTCGCGAAGCCACTGGTCACCGCCCCCGCCTCGGTGCTCGCCGTCGAGGTCAGGCCGCACACCAGCTCGGGCGTGCTCTGGTGCGACGGCCGCCGCACCATCGACCTGCCGCCCGGCGCCCGGGTCGAGGTGCGGCGCGGCGCCGTCCCGGTGAGGCTGGCCAGGCTCCACCACGCGCCGTTCACCGACCGGCTGGTCGCCAAGTTCGCACTGCCGGTGGCGGGCTGGCGCGGCGCCCCGCGCTGACCGCGGAACCCCGGGTGCGGGGGGCCGTCGTCGCGAGTCCCCCCGCGAACCTCGTATGGTCGTATCCGTGTTGGAGGAGATGCGGATCAAGGGCCTGGGCGTGATCGACGACGCTGTCGTCGAGCTGTCCTCCGGCTTCACCGCGGTGACGGGTGAGACCGGCGCGGGCAAGACCATGGTCGTCACCAGCCTCGGCCTGCTGCTCGGGGGCCGCGCGGACGCCGGCTACGTGCGGGTCGGCGCCCAGGCCGCCGTCGTGGAGGGCCGCGTCACCGTCCCGCCCGACGCGCCCGCCGCCCACCGGGCGGAGGAGGCGGGCGCCGAACTGGACGACGGGGCGCTGCTCGTCAGCCGCACCATCTCGGCCGAGGGGCGCTCGCGCGCCCACGTCGGCGGTCGGTCGGTGCCGGCCGGGCTGCTCGCCGAGCTGGGCGAGGAGCTGATCGCGGTGCACGGCCAGACCGACCAGCAGGGGCTGTTGCGCCCCGCCAGACAGCGGCAGGCGCTCGACCGCTACGCCGGCTCGGCCGTCGCCGGGCCGCTCGCCGACTACCAGGAGACCTACCGGCGGCTGCGCGAGGCCGGCGCCACCCTGGCCGAGCTGACCACCCGCGCCAGGGAGCGCGCGCAGGAGGCCGACCTGCTGCCGCTCGGCCTCGACGAGATCGCCGCCGCCGAGCCGAGGCCGGGCGAGGACGCCGAGCTCACGGCCGAGGCCGGCCGGCTCGGCCACGCCGAGGCGCTGGCCACGGCCGCCGCCGCGCTGC
>NZ_BAAGPR010000139.1:0-2936 GCF_054783955.1 Streptomyces mayteni
GCCGCCAGCCCGCTGCCGCGCAAGCCACCCGCGGGGGCGGGTGGGTGGGCGCGGCACGGCCGCAGGCCGACACGGCCCACAGGGGCCCAACAAGGCGGCTCCGCCGCCGTTGAGGCCCCGGCGGCCCCACCCCCGCGCGGAGCGCGACGCGGCAGCGGAACAAAGGGCGGGTGGGTGGGGAGGAACCCCGGCCGGCAGGGCGGCGGCGCCTGCGGCGCCGTGCCGCAACCCCTTCGGGCCGGCCGGCCCGAAGGGGTTGCGCGGCGAGGCCTTGCCCCCGCAAGGGGGCGCCGTCAGCTCAGGCGTTCCGGAGCGTGTTTGGTGGAGCGGAGGCGGACCTCCGTCGGGAGGACGGACAGGCCGGCGGAGGCGCGGGCGTGTTCCACGGCCTCGGTGCGCAGCCGGTGGACGGCGACGTCCGGCTGGGCCTGCGGCGCCAGCAGCAGGCCGACGCGGACCCTGGGTTGGGTGCGGCGGCCGACCAGGGTGACCCTGGCCTCGTCGATGCCGGGCAGCGACTCCGCCTCCGCCGTCACCACGTCCTCCATCGCGCGGCCGCGCAGCAGCGCGCCCACGCCGTCTCCGCTGTCCACCAGGACCTCGGAGAGGCGCTGCTGCCGCAGTTGGGCCACGGTCCACCACAGGGCCAGCAGCACCACGAGTGCCAGGCCGCCGATGACCACGGGCCACCACCAGCCCTCGTCCCGCCACCGTGTCCGGTCGGCGTCGCTCAGCAGCACGTCGTCGGGGCCGCTCCAGGGCCAGGTCGACGGCGTCAGGTCGAGTGCGGTCAGCACGACCGCGAGCCCGGCGCAGAACAGGGCCAGCCCCAGCAGGCCGAGCAGTACCCGGTTGACGACACTTAGCATGATCACGTCACCTCCGCGCCGGACGGCGGACCTGTACGGCGAGCGCGGGCTGGCGGGCCAGTCCCAGCTCCCTGATGCCCTCGCCGAGCACCGCGTCGAGATCGGCCCGGACGACGTCCAGGTCGCGGAAGTGGGCCTGCGCCGACGCCCTGACCCGGCGGCGGCCCACCGTCACCCGCACCGACCGCACGCCCGACACCTCGAGCGCCCGGTCGCGCAGCACCACGGCCGCGGCGCTGCGCTCGATGCCGGCCCGCAGGAACTCGTCGTCCCGCCGCCGCATCGGCAGCAGGCCGCGCAGCCCCGGGGTGACCGCGAGGACCAGCAGCCAGAGACCGAGCAGCATCGCGGCCACCGCGGCGAGCACCACCGCGGCGTCGTCCAGGCCGCGCACGGCCAGGTCGTCCGCCAGTTCGCGACGCCAGGCGGCGGCCGGCCGCTCGGCGCGCACGGAGACGATGTCGTAGAGCAACACGCCGGCCGCCAGCACCAGTAGCGCCGCGGCCAGCCCGGCCGGCACCCGGCGCACCGACCAGAAGCGGCGCGCCGCCTCCGACTCGGCGTCGTCCGGCTCGTAGCGGACCGCCGAGGCGGTCTTGGCCAGTTGGTTCTCCGGGGCGGTCTTCTCCAGCGTGGGCCCGCTCACCGTCGCGGCCGCGTCGTCGGCCGCCTTCACCACGTCTTCGTCCGTGTCGTTCGTCACCGCACTCTCCCTGAGCCGTTGCGGTTCCCTTCCCGGCCGCCCGAGGCGGCGGTCAGGTGGGCCGAGCGCAGCCGCCCAACGGCGACGGCCACCTCGGTCGTCTCCATACCGGCCAACTCCCGGACGCGCAGCTCCACCTGGCGGCGGACCTGACGGCACCGGGCACCGATATCACAGGGATACCCGAGCTCGACCTCGACCGACACGCTGGCGAGCCCGCCCGTCCCCGAGGGATCGGGCGACCGCCGCACCACGGCCGTCGCCTGCGGCAGTTCGCCCGGCTCGCCGAGCGCCTCGCGGGCCGCGTGGGCGGCGAGCTTGGCCACCACCCGTTCGGAGATCCGCGTCGCGCCGCGTTCGGCGGCCGGGACCGGCGTCTCCACGACTCACCGCCGCCGGTCTTCGCCGCGGTCCCTGCCGCGGAAGAAGTCGCCGGGCTCCAGGTCGCCGTCCGCGAACCGGCCGGCCACGAACCCGATCGCGCCAAGCGACGCCACCAGCAGAAAGGCCCCGAAGCCGCCGAAGTACCCGGCGAACCCCAGCGCCATGCCGGCGATCATGCCGATCACAGCCATGCTCATCTCGCGCTCCTACTGCAGCGGTGGGCGTTCGTCGTCGTCCTCGTCATCGTCGGGCAACTTCACGTCCCCGACGTTGATGTTGACCTCGACGACCTCAAGACCGGTCATTCGTTCCACAGCCGAGATGACGTTCTCCCGTACCGTACGGGAGACGGCGACGATGGAAACCCCGTACTCCACAACGATTTCGAGATCGAGCGCGGTCTGCACCTCGCCGACCTCCGCCTTGACGCCGCGCGTCGCGGACCGGCTGCCGCCGGGCACGCGGTCGCGAACCGCCCCCAGGGTGCGGGCGACTCCGCCGCCGAGGGCGTGGACGCCGACGACGTCGCGGGCCGCCATGCCGGCGATCTTGGCCACCACGCCGTCGGCGATGGTGGTCCGCCCGCGTGCGGCGGGATCGCCCGTCCCACGGCGGGTCCCGGTCGCCGCCCTGGCGGGCGCGTCGGTCGTCGCCTCCGTGCCGGTGTCGGTCACGTGGCCTTCACCCCTTTCCGAACGGCGGTCGGCTCCGCCGTCGTTGTGCGGTCGCGCGGTCGCGCGCTCCTGTGTGGTTGCTGGTGCGTCAGGAATGCGGCCGAGCATACGAGATGCCTTACCCATTGCTGGGCGCTCACTCCGGGTTTCTTCCCCCACCCACCCGCCCTTTCCGACGCGCTCCGCGCGGGTTGTCCCCGCCCGCCCACCCCTGTCGCTGGCGCTGCGCGCGGTGCGGCCAGCGGCTGCGCCGCCGGGGCGGGGCGGGCCCTGCGACTCCCGGCGCTGCACGCAGTGCGGCTACGC
>NZ_BAAGPR010000139.1:3036-16712 GCF_054783955.1 Streptomyces mayteni
CGCAGGGCCCTTCGGGCCGCAGGCCGCCAACCGCCAAGCCACCGCGGTCCGCCGCTACGCGCGGGAGGAACCGAACCGGCCTGCACCGACGCGCCGCCGCGCAGGGACGGCCCCGCCAAGGCCGAAGGCGGCTGCGCCGCCGGGCCGGTGCCGTGCTGGCGACTCCCGGCGCTGCACGCAGTGCGGCTACGCCGCAGGGCCCTTCGGGCCGCAGGCCGCCAACCGCCAAGCCACCGCGGTCCGCCGCTACGCGCGGGAGGAACCGAACCGGCCTGCACCGACGCGCCGCGGCGCAGGGGCTGCCCGGCCAAGGCGGAAGGCGGCCGGGGCCGGCCCGAAGGGCCAGGACGGCGGCTGGGCCGTCGCCCCTTGGGCTGCGGGCCTCGCCCGAGGCCGACAGCGGCAGCGCCGCCCGGCCAACCGGCCCGCCATCGTGGGCCGGGGGCCAAGGCGGCCGCGCCGCCTGGCCCTTCGGGCCGCCGCCGCGCGAGGCCAACCGCCGGGGCGGGTGGGGGGCGCGGCCCGGCGCGGTGCCGCACATCGCGGCGCGGAAAAGGGCGGGTGGGTGGGTGGGTGGGAAGAACCTCAGTCGGGGGCGCCGGTCAGGTCGTGGAGGCGGCGGGCCTGCGCGGCGCGCTCCGTGGTGCGTTGGGTGTCGTAGTCCTGGCCGGAGGCCGCCCGTAGGAGGGCCTTGGTCTCGATCACCGCGTCGCGCGGTGCGGCCAGCAGGGCCGCGACGAGGTCGGCCGTGGCGGCCGACAGTTCGTCGGGGTCGACGACGAGGTTGGCCAGGCCGATGCGTTCGGCCTCGGGCGCCTGGACGGCGCGGCCGGTGGCGCAGATCTCCAGGGCGCGGGCGTAGCCGACGAGGTCGACGAGCGGCTTGGTGCCGCCCAGGTCGGGCACCAGGCCAAGCGAGGTCTCCCGCATCGCGAACTGCGCGTCGGACGCGCAGATCCGCAGGTCGCAGGCGAGTGCCAGCTGGAAGCCGGCGCCGATGGCGTGGCCCTGGACGGCGGCGATGCTGACCAGGTCGTTGCGGCGCCACCAGGTGAAGGCCTCCTGGAAGCCGGCGATCGTCGCGTCCAGGTCCGCGTCGGTGGCGCGGGCCAGGGTCAGGAAGGAGATGTCGCCCTCGATGCCCTCGGGGGTGAAGGCCCGCCGGTCGAGGCCGGCGGAGAAGGAGACGCCCTCGGCGCGCAGCACCACGATCCGGACGCTGCCGGGGAGGGCGCGGCCCGCTTCGGTGAGTGCCCGCCACATCGCGGGGGTCTGGGCGTTGCGCCGCGCCGCGACGGTCAGCGTGACCGTGGCCACGGCGCCGTCGACGGTGAGACGCACACCGTCCCTGTCGACGAGTGGGTTCTGCTGGTTCTGCGGGACCACGGGCCACCTCCGGTCGCTACTCACCAGTCGCTACTCACCAGTAACTGAACCGGTAGCGTAGCGGCCGCCGTGGCCCGTCGACCTCAGGGGGTGGGGGCCGCCTTCTTGCCCCGGGTGGCGCCGCCGCGCCCACGAAGTGTGACATCCGCCTCGCTGAGCATGCGGTGGACGAAGCCGTACGACCGGCCCGTCTCCTCCGCAAGCGCCCGGATGCTCGCACCCGACTCGTATTTCAGCTTGAGGTCCGCCGCGAGCTTCTCGCGAGCGGGGCCGGTCACCCGGCTGCCCTTCTTCAGAGTCTCGGCCACCCGTGCCTCCTCGTGGAAGTGCGCTCTGGACTTCTCATGATCACCCCTATCCGGCTTCCTGGCCACCCATCCGTCTGGGTCCGTACGACAAGCGGACAACGCGATTCCGGGCCCCGCCTGGGCTCACGGGCGGCGAGGGTTCCGAGGCGGGGGACGAAAGTGCAGGTCAGGGGCCGTCACTGGATCGGACCAAGTGATCGTCCGCAGCGGGGGCACGGCCGGTTCCCCGGCGCGTCGACACGCCGGGGTACGAGCCGCACTCACTCAGATGAATGATCAACCGTCGGCGGAATGATCCACCGCGCGTGATCACAAACGACCGTCGGCGGCAGGACGGACGGTCGGGGCGGGGGTCAGGCCAGGGCGACGAGGTCCGCGTAGTCCTGGCTCCAGAGGTCCTCCACGCCGTCCGGCAGCATGATGATCCGCTCCGGCTGGAGCGCGTCGACCGCGCCCTCGTCGTGGGTGACGAGCACCACCGCGCCGCTGAAGCCGCGCAGCGCGCCCAGGATCTCCTCGCGGCTGGCCGGGTCCAGGTTGTTGGTGGGCTCGTCGAGGAGCAGCACGTTGGCCGAGGACACCACCAGGGTGGCCAGGGCCAGGCGGGTCTTCTCGCCGCCGGAGAGCACACCGGCCGGCTTGTCGACGTCGTCGCCTGAGAACAGGAAGGAGCCCAGCGTCTTGCGGACCTCGACCATGTCCAGGTCGGGGGCGGCGGAGCGCATGTTCTCCAGCACGGTGCGCCGCGGGTCCAGCGTCTCGTGCTCCTGCGCGTAGTAGCCGAGCTTGAGCCCGTGGCCCGGGTTGACCTCGCCGGTGTCGGGCTTCTCCACGCCGGCCAGGAGGCGGAGCAGGGTCGTCTTGCCGGCGCCGTTGAGGCCGAGGATGACGACCCGGGAGCCCTTGTCGATGGCGAGCGAGACGTCCGTGAAGATCTCCAGCGAGCCGTAGGACTTGGACAGGCCGTCGGCCATCAGGGGGGTCTTGCCGCACGGCGCCGGGTCAGGGAAGCGCAGCTTGGCGACCTTGTCCTGCTGCCGCTCGGCCTCGATGCCGGAGAGCAGCCGCTCGGCGCGCCTGGCCATGTTCTGCGCGGCGGTGGCCTTGGTGGCCTTGGCGCGCATCTTGTCGGCCTGGGCGTTGAGCGCGGCGGCCTTCTTCTCGGCGTTGGCCCGCTCCCGCCTGCGCCGCTTCTCGTCGGCCTCGCGCTGGGTCTGGTACTGCTTCCAGCCCATGTTGTAGACGTCGATCTGGGCGCGGGTGGCGTCCAGGTAGAAGACCTTGTTGACCACGGTCTCGATGAGGTCGACGTCGTGCGAGATGACGATGAGCCCGCCGCGGTAGGTCCTGAGGAAGTCCCGCAGCCAGACGATGGAGTCGGCGTCGAGGTGGTTGGTGGGCTCGTCCAGCAGCAGGACGTCGGCGTCCGAGAAGAGGATCCTGGCGAGCTCGACGCGGCGCCGCTGGCCCCCGGAGAGGGTGTGCAGCGGCTGGGCGAGGATGCGGTCGGGCAGGCCGAGGCTGGCGGCGATGGTGGCGGCCTCGGCCTCGGCCGCGTAGCCGCCACGGGTCAGGAACTCCGTCTCCAGGCGCTCGTACTTCCGCATGGCGCGCTCGCGGACCTCGCCCTGCCCGGTGGACATCCGCTGCTCGTTCTCCCGCATGCCGCGCAGCACGGTGTCCAGGCCACGGGCGGCCAGGATCCGGTCGCGGGCGAGGATCTCCAGGTCGCCGGTGCGGGGGTCCTGCGGCAGGTAGCCGACCTCTCCGCTGCGGGTGATGGTGCCGCCGGCCGGGATGCCCTCGCCGGCCAGGCACTTGGTGAGGGTGGTCTTCCCCGCTCCGTTGCGGCCGACGAGGCCGATGCGGTCTCCCCTGCCCACCCGGAAGGAGGCGGACTCGATGAGGATCCGGGCGCCGGCTCGCAGCTCGACGCCAGTGGCGGTGATCATGGACGTACTCCAGGCGACGGGACGTACGGACGTGGCTGCCGTACGGGGACGGTTCTTGGCGAGGAGGGATGCGTCCGCTAGGGCACGAGGAGCGAAATGTCCATGCGGTCATTCTAACGGCGGCACGCAAGCCGTTTTCCGCGCTCTCGCGTGCGCCGCCACGCCCCGGCGAACGCGGGCGGCGGGGCCCCGACGTCAGGCGCCGCCGGTGTGGACCTGGAACGCGGCGCGGCGCACCCGTTTGGTGATGGCCGGGTCGGGGTGGGCGGCGGCCAGGGCGAGCAGGACCTGGACGGTCCGGGGGTGGCCACAGACGCGGATCTCGTCCACCAGTTCGGCGACCGTCGGCTGGGGCGCGGAGTCGAGGTGGTCGAGCAGCAGCCGCTCGGCGCCGTTCTCGTGGGCGGCGGAGGCGGTGTCGACCCAGAGCCAGGTGGCCTCGGCGCGGGTGAGCACGCCGATCGGGGTGTCGGTGTGGTCGCGGGGGTCGCCGCCCTCGTGGTCGGCGAGCCAGAGCAGCGCGTAGGGGCGGAGCACGGGTTCGTCGGCGGCGGCGCGGACGGCGGCCAGCGCGGGGGCGCCGACGGCGCGCAGCGCCTCGAAGGCGAGGCCGCGGATCAGGGCGTCCTCGCCGCGGGCGGCGTCGAGCAGCTCGGTGACGGCGGGCCCGGTGGAGCGGGCGGCGAGCCAGGCGCGGTACTCGGCGCGGGCGGGGCCGGGGGTGAGGGCGGCGCAGCCGCGGAGCATGGCGACGGCGGACTGCTCGATGTTGCCGGCCGGGCTCTGGGCGGCGATGCAGATCTGTTCCAGCTTCGTCCAGACGGCCCAGCCGCCGAGGTCGGTGAGCCTGGCGTGTTCGGGGTGGCGGCTGCGCGCGTGCAGGGTGAGGGCGCCGACCTCGGCGAGGGCGTCGAGGGCCCAGCCGAGCAGTCGCACCAGTTCGCCGAGTTCGCGCGGCGCGATGGCCTCGGGCGCGGGGGCTATGTCGTCGGGGCCCTCGGCGGGGTCGGACGAGGTGGTGGCGGGCCGTTCGGCGCGGAGTTCGGTGATGCGCTGGGTGAGGAGGTCGATGAGGCCGGCGGCGGTGACCGGGCCGTCCGAGAGCTGCATCACGGAGAGCAGTTGCGGGATGGCGGCGACGATCTCGCTGACCAGTCCTGGGTCGGCGTCCTGCGGCGCGGGGCGGGCGAGCGACCAGGCGTCGAAGAGCGCCACCCAGCCGCGCAGCGCGGCGGTGTCGTCCTGGTCCCAGGCCCGCAGCCGCCAGCCGGCGCGGACCCCGACGCCGTCCGCGCCGGGCTCGACGAGGCCGGCGAGCCTGGCGTGGCTCCACCGGTCACGGACCTGGCTCACGGTCATGCCGAGCTCGGCGGCGGCCCGCCGCACGTCGGTCTCGGGCGAGACCCCGGCGCGCTGGGCCCACTGCGCCAGCCGGACGGCCTCGGCGAGCAGGCCGCGGGCCTGCCCGGCCAGCCGGTCCTGGGGGGCGATGCCTCTGGGGGGCTTGGGAGGGCGTCTGGCGACCGCCGTTCGCCGGGGCGCCGCGGGGCGCTGGGCAGGCGTCTGTGGGACAAGTCGCAACCGGGGCTCACGCGGAGTTCGGGACGTCACGCGAGCAGTTTCTCCGTTCGGGGCTCCAAAGCCCAAACCCCGCACTCCGTGGTCCAGATGAGCGGCGGGGCGGCGCGGCTCGGTCCGGGGTGGTCGGGGGCGCGGGAGAGTGTGCCGGGGCCGGCGCCAAGCCCGGCGGCGAGCGCCAGACAGCGGCCTTCCCGAGTTCATCCGTCGTTCACCTATTCACCTTACGTTAACGGCGCTTGCCCTCCAGCCCGTCGAGCGGATTGTCCGATACATGGAACATGTAACGCTGTTGATCGCGATCGTGATCGTCACGGCCCTGGCGTTCGACTTCACCAACGGCTTCCACGACACCGCCAACGCGATGGCCACGACGATCTCCACGGGGGCGATGGCCCCCAAGGCCGCGGTCGCGATGTCGGCCGTGCTCAACCTCGTCGGCGCCTTCCTCTCGGTCGAGGTGGCGCGGACGATCTCCGGCGGGATCATCGACGAGGAGGCGGGCATCCAGCCGGAAGTCATCTTCGCCGGACTGGTGGGCGCCATCGTGTGGAACCTGCTCACCTGGCTCGCCGGGCTGCCGTCCAGCTCCTCGCACGCGCTGTTCGGCGGCCTGATCGGGGCGACCGTCGCCTCCGTCGGCCTCGGCGCGGTGAACGGGGACGCGGTGGTGACCAAGGTGCTGATCCCGGCGGTGGCCGCCCCGCTGGTCGCCGGGGTGGCGGCCACGCTGGCCACCCGGCTGACGTACCGGATCACGCGAGACGCCGACGAGCAGGCGACCGCGGGTGGCTACCGGTTCGGGCAGATCGCCTCGGCGGCGCTGGTCTCGCTGGCGCACGGCACCAACGACGCGCAGAAGACCATGGGCGTGATGACGCTGGCGCTGATCGCCGGCGGCTCGCTGGCGCCGGGCGCCGACCCGCCGCTGTGGGTGATCACCTCGGCCGGCGTGGCCATCGCGCTCGGCACCTACCTGGGCGGCTGGCGGATCATCCGCACCATGGGCAAGGGCCTGACGGACATCAGGCCGCCGCAGGGCTTCGCCGCCCAGACCAGCGCGGCGACCACCATCCTGGCCTCCTCGCACATGGGCTTCGCGCTCTCCACCACCCAGGTCTGCTCGGGCGCCGTGATGGGCTCGGGGCTCGGCCGGCGGGGCGGCGTGGTGCGCTGGTCGACGGCGCGCCGGATGGTGGCCGCCTGGTTCCTGACGCTGCCCGCGGCCGGTGCGGTGGGCGCGGTCGCCGCGCTGATCGCCGAGCGCGGCGACTGGGGCGTGGCGGTCGTCGCGGTGCTGCTGGTCACGGCGAGCGCCGCCATCTGGCAGCGGTCGCGCAGGCGTCCGGTCGACCACTCGAACGTGAACGACGTCGAGTCCGATGTCGAAAAGGTGAACGAGGGCGCGGCGGCCGGTGAGCCGATCCAGGTGGTCATCCCGGCGCCCGCCTCGGCCGCGCCGCCGGCCTCCTCGTCCTCGTCCTCGTCTTCTTCGTCGTCGTCCGCCTCGCAGTCCTCCCGTTCCCAGCCGTCCGCCTAGTCCGAGACCGAGGTACCCGAAATGAACGTCGACTGGGCCACGCTCGGCCAGGTCATCCTGGTCTCGGTGCTGCTGACGGTGGCGGTGGTGGGGCTGTTCTCGATCGGCATCAGGGCCGGCCTGAGCCGTTCCGCCGGGCCGGCCGCGCGGCCGGCCGGCTACCTCTCCTTCGCGCTGTGCGCGGCGGCCGTGGGGTACGGCATCTGGATCATCACGTCCTGAGCCGGCCTGACCAGGACCCGCGGGGCCGGGACCGACGGGGCCGGATCGTCTAGGCGACGATCCGGCCCCGCAGCAGTACCCGGCGGGGCGCGGCCAGCACGCCGACGTCGCGGCGCGGGTCGGCCTCGTAGACGACGAGGTCGGCCGGCGCGCCCTCGGTCAGCCCCGGCCGGCCGAGCCAGGCGCGGGCCCGCCAGGTCGCGGCGGCGACGGCGTCGACCGGCGGGATGCCGGCCTTCGTCAGCTCGGCCACCTCCAGCGCGATCAGGCCGTGCCCGAGGCCGCCGCCGGCGTCGGTGCCGGTGAAGATCGGGATGCCGGCGTCGTGGGCGGCCCGCACGGTGTCGTAGCGGCGGGCGTGCAGCCGCCGCATGTGCTCGGCCCAGCGCGGGAACCGGTCGGCGCCGCCGGCGGCCAGGTCGGGGAAGGTGGCGATGTTGACCAGCGTCGGCACGATGGCCACCCCGCGCTCGGCGAACAGCGGGATGGTGTCCTCGGTGAGCCCGGTGGCGTGTTCGACGCAGTCGATGCCGGCCGCCACGAGGTCGCGAAGCGAGTCCTCCGCGAAGCAGTGCGCGGTGACGCGGGCGCCCTCGGCGTGGGCGGCCGCGATGGCCTCGCGGGCGGCGTCGGCCGGCCAGCAGGGGCCGAGGTCGCCGCGCTCGCGGTCGATCCAGTCCCCCACCAGCTTGACCCAGCCGTCGCCGCGCCTGGCCTCCTGCCGCACCACGGCGGCGAGTCCCTCGGGCTCGATCTCGTGGGCGTAGTTGCGGATGTAGCGACGAGGTCGGGCGATGTGCCGGCCGGCCCTGATGAGGTGGGGCAGGTCGGCGCGGTCGTCCATCCAGCGGGTGTCGGCGGCTGAGCCGGCGTCACGGAGCAGCAGGGCACCGGCGTCCCGGTCGTCGAGCGCCTGGCGTTCGGCCGTGGCGTCGTCCACCGCGCCGTTCGGGCCGAGGCCGACGTGGCAGTGGGCGTCGACGAGGCCGGGCAGCGCCCAGCCCTCGACGGTGACCACCTCCCGTGCCGCCACCGGGCGTTGACGGCTGATCCGACCGCCGACCACCCAGATCTCGTCCAACACCCCGTCGCCCGCGTCCCCGTCGGGTCCTTCGCCATCAGGGGTGACGAGCACGCGCCCCCTGATGTGCACCACCGCACTCTCGCTCATGCCTCGGCAGCCTACAAATTGCCTGCTACGCTCCCCATTCGTTGGGGGCTTGCACGCAGGGACGAACGTTGCACGACCTGTCGTACGGCCCGTCGAACCACCTCGGCGGGTCAACGAGCCGCACACCGAGGAGGCCGGCGGGTGGCCAGCCCCAACGATGAGTTCCATGCCTTCTTCGAGCAACACCACGCCGAACTGTCCAGACTCGCCTATCTGTTGCTCGGCGGATCGGACAGCGCGGAGAGCCCTGACGACCTGGCGGCCGACGCGCTGGTGGCGATCTGGCACCACTGGGACCGGGTGCGCGCGGCGCGCCATCCGCTCGCCTACGCCCGGGGCGTGGTGGCCAACCTGGCGCGCTCCAGGATCCGCAGCAGAACGCGCGAGCGCCGCCGGATCGCCCTGTTCTGGTCGCAGCACGGGGAGTCGGCCGAGGGCCCTGACATCCCCGCGATGCTGGACGTGCGGGCGGCGCTGCACCGGCTGCCGTACCGTAAGCGGGCCTGCGTGGTGCTGCGGCACGCGTTCGACCTCTCGGAACGGGAGACCGCGCGCACGCTCGGCATCTCGGTGGGTACCGTGAAGAGCCAGACCTCGCGCGGCATGGCCGAGTTGGAGCGGATGCTCACCGAGGCGGCCGCGCCCGCGGGCGAGGGGGACCCCCAGGGTCTCCTCCGTGGGCTGCGCTCGGGTCCCGTCGAGCGGCGGGGGTTGGTGAGCACACCGGAGAGGACCCATGCCAGAGCGTCCAGACGTCCCCCGGCTGCTGCGGGAGGCGGCCGAGGCACACCGGCCTGACCGGGAGCGGATGCTGGAGCGCGTCCAGCGAGGCGTCCAGCGGAGCACTGTGCGGGACGCGGGGCGGCGCTCGTGGCGGGCGGGCCTGGGATGGGCGCGGACGGTCGGCGCGGTCGTGGCACTGGTGGTGACGCTCGGGGCGGCCTCGCTCGTGGTGCGCCTGACGGGCGCCGAGCCGGACGACGGGGCGCCGCCGGCCGCGGCGGCGCGGCTGAGCGCGTCGGGGCGGGTGGATCCGGGCAGCAACCCCTACTGGTCGCAGAGCGACCTCACGGTGACGCTCAGCGAGCCGCTGACGTCGTTCTCGGTGGAGCTTCGGGTGGTGGCCGGCGAGGGGGTCAGGGCGACCGGCGCCTGGCGGACCCTCCCGGAGCCGGACTTCCTGCTGACCACCGAGCTGGAGCAGGGCGTGCTGGTGTTCCGGTGGGAGCTGCGCCCCGGCGCGGTGGTGCCGGCGGGCGAGCACGTGTTCGCCGGGCAGTACGACCACGCGCTGGGGACGCGCGACGCCTCCGGCGACCGCTTCCTGGTCGAGGGCGCGGGGGCCGGCGGCCCGGTGGAGGCGAGCGGCGCCCTGGGCTGAGGCGCGACCGTGCGGGCCGGCGGGTGCGGCGAGTGTGGCGGGTGCCACGGATGCGGCGGGCCGGCGCGGCACCATTCGGCGTGCGTTCTCGTGGAACCCTGGGATAATTCCTCCCGCAGAATTGAGCGGGGAATTCGAATCCCGTTTACCCTCTAATTCAGGGCGTTCTCACGGGCCTCTTTTGCCCGGTCACCCGGACCTCAAACACTCTTTTGCCGGAAGCCCGGAAGGTCACAACGAGCACCACCCGCGACACATCTTCGTTACCCAAGCGTTACAGAACCCTCACTATCGCCCCTTTTGTCCGGTAACCAACGGGCAAAACGGCACATATTGCCGAGCGAGCCCAGGTAGCGCACGCGCGCACGCGATAACACACCACCATCACCCGGGTAAGCCCTGCCCACGATGCGATTTCTCGATTCGCTCGGTAAATTCGATCTGCATGACCCCCGCACAACCCGACCGTGCACGAGCCGCAGACGACGATTATCCGAACATGCCAATCGAGCCGAGCAGACTGGACGGGGAATTCCCCGGGCTGGAACTGGACAGCCCGCGGCCGGAGGACGGCGCGGCGCTGTGGCGCCTCGCCCGGGACTCCCGAGCACTCGACCTGAACTCCCCCTACAGCTACCTGCTGTGGTGCCGCGACTACGCGAACACGTCCATCGTGGCCCGCGACTCCGCTGCGGGCCCCGTCGGTTTCATCACCGGCTACAGCCGCCCCGAGGCCCCGCGCACCCTGCTGGTCTGGCAGGTCGCGGTCGACCAGGGGCAGCGGGGTCGGGGACTGGCCGCCGCGATGCTTGACGCGCTCGCCCACCGCACGGGCGACAAGCTGGGGGTGGACGTGATCGAGACCACCATCACACCGGACAACACCGCATCCAACCGGCTGTTCGCCTCGTTCGCCGAACGACACCGCGCCCCCGTGACGCGCGAGGTCCTGTTCGACGCCCACGACTTCCCGGAGGCGGGCCACGAGCCCGAAGTGCTCTACCGGATCGGGCCCATACCCTCCCCCGCCGTCGCGGGTCAGCGCTGAGCCACCGATCGCCCCCTCACCCTCCACTCCCCCTCCCCCCTCCGCGGAACCTCTCCCACCAGGAGCTCGTCGTGACCATCACCCAGCCGGACCTGAGCGTCTTCACCACCCTGGAGTCGGAGGTGCGCAGCTACTGCCGTGGCTGGCCCACCATCTTCGACCGGGCCCAGGGCAGCTACATGTACGACGAGGACGGCCACACCTACCTCGACTTCTTCGCCGGCGCCGGCTCGCTCAACTACGGGCACAACAACCCGCTGCTGAAACGCGCCCTGCTCGACTACCTGGAGCGCGACGGAGTCACCCACGGCCTGGACATGTCCACCACCGCCAAGCGCGCCTTCCTGGAGAGCTTCAGGGACGTGGTGCTGCGCCCGCGCGGCCTGGACCACAAGGTCATGTTCCCCGGCCCCACCGGCACCAACGCGGTCGAGGCGGCGCTCAAGCTGGCCCGCAAGGTCAAGGGCCGGGAGTCGATCGTCTCGTTCACCAACGCCTTCCACGGCATGTCGCTCGGCGCGCTCGCCGTCACCGGCAACGCGTTCAAGCGCGCCGGCGCCGGCATCCCGCTGGTGCACGGCACCCCGATGCCGTTCGACGACTACCTCGACGGCCGGACCCCCGACTTCATCTGGTTCGAACGACTGCTCGAAGACGCCGGCTCGGGGCTCAACAAGCCGGCCGCCGTCATCGTCGAGACCGTGCAGGGCGAGGGCGGCGTCAACGTGGCCCGCGCCGAGTGGCTGCGCGCCCTGGCCAGCCTGTGCCAGCGCCACGACATGCTGCTGATCGTCGACGACATCCAGATGGGCTGCGGCCGCACCGGACCGTTCTTCTCCTTCGAGGAGGCCGGGATCGTCCCGGACATCATCACGGTCTCCAAGTCCATCAGCGGCTACGGCCTGCCGATGTCCCTGACGCTGTTCCGGCCCGATCTCGACATCTGGGAGCCGGGCGAGCACAACGGCACCTTCCGCGGCAACAACCCGGCCTTCGTCACGGCGGCGGCCGCGCTCGACGCCTACTGGACCGACGGCCAGATGGAGAAGCAGACCCTCAGCCGCGGCGAGCAGGTCGAGCACACCCTGCGCGGCCTGGCCTCCGAGCACGCCTCGGCCGGCGCCTCCTACCGCGGCCGCGGCCTGGTCTGGGGCCTGACCTTCGCCGACCCGGCGCGCGCCAACGCCGTCTGCCGGCGCGCCTTCGAGCTCGGCCTGCTGATCGAGACCTCGGGCCCCGAGAGCGAGGTCGTGAAGCTGCTGCCGGCGCTCACCATCGCCCCCGACGAGCTGGACGAGGGCCTGCGCGTCCTCACCCGGGCCGTCCGCGAGACCGACTGACCCCGACCACCGGCCCGACCACCGGAAGGAATGAGAAAGACGTGATCGTCCGATCGCTCAGCGACATCGAGGGCACCGACCGGGACGTGCACTCGGCGTCCGGCACCTGGCGCAGCAAGCGCATCGTCCTGGCCAAGGAGGGCGTGGGCTTCTCCCTGCACGAGACGGTGCTCTACGCCGGCACCGAGACGTCGATGTGGTACGCGAACCACATCGAGGCCGTGTTCTGCGTCGAGGGCGAGGCCGAGCTCACCAACGACGACACCGGTGAGAAGCACCTGATCAGGCCCGGGACCATGTACCTCCTGGACGGCCACGAGAAGCACACGATCCGCCCGACCACCGACTTCCGGGTGATGTGCGTCTTCAACCCGCCCGTCACCGGTCGGGAGGATCACGACGAGAACGGCGTCTACCCGCTGCTCACCGAGGCGACGACCGAAGCCTGAGACACGGCACAGCGGGCAGACGAGCGGGAGATGAGAGGAGCAGACGACATGACGACCGCACCCGAACGTACCGCCGACCTGTATCCGACCCGGGGCGCCAAGGAGGTGGCCACCCCCCGGCAGGACCCGGTGGTGTGGTCAGAGCCTGGCGCGCCAGGACCGTTCTCCACCGGGGAACTCGCGGGCTTGGAGCGGGACGGCTTCGCCGCCGTCGACCGGCTGATCTCGCCCGAGGAGGTGGCCGTCTACCGGGCCGAACTGGACCGGCTGGTCACCGACCCGGCGATCAGGGACGACGACCGGTCGATCGTCGAGCCCCAGTCCCAGGAGATCCGGTCGGTGTTCGAGGTGCACAAGATCAGCCCGGTCTTCGCCGAGCTGGTCTCCGACCCGCGTGTGGTCGGCCGCGCGCGGCAGATCCTCGGCTCCGACGTCTACGTCCACCAGAGCCGGATCAACGTCAAGCCGGGGTTCGGCGCCAGCGGGTTCTACTGGCACTCGGACTTCGAGACCTGGCACGCGGAGGACGGCATGCCGCGGATGCGGGCCGTCTCGGTGTCGATCGCGCTGACGGAGAACTACGACACCAACGGCGGCCTGATGATCATGCCGGGGTCGCACCTGACCTTCCTCGGCTGCGCGGGCGAGACGCCGAAGGACAACTACAAGAAGTCCCTCCAGATGCAGGAGGCGGGGACGCCGTCGAACCGGGCCCTGACGGACTTCGCCGACCGGCACGGCATCCGCCTCTTCACGGGTGCCGCGGGCTCGGCGACGTGGTTCGACTGCAACTGCATGCACGGCTCGGGCGACAACATCACGCCCTATCCACGCAGCAACGTCTTCATCGTCTTCAACAGCGTCGACAACGCGGCCGTCGAACCCTTC
Organism: Streptomyces mayteni; assembly: GCF_054783955.1. NCBI lineage: Bacteria > Bacillati > Actinomycetota > Actinomycetes > Kitasatosporales > Streptomycetaceae > Streptomyces > Streptomyces mayteni. Next base: position 16,300 of record NZ_BAAGPR010000139.1, read on the forward strand.
GCGGCGCCGATCCGCCGGCCGGACTACATCGGAGCGCGGGATTTCACGCCTGTGAGGTGACCGCCTGCCGGGTCGGCCTGCCGGCCTACCGGCTCGAAGGGGCGGGGGTGTGGGGCCGCATCGCGGCCCCACACCCCCGCCCTTTTCCGCGCTTCGCGCGGATGGGGGCCCCGGCCGGGGCCGAAGGCGGCTGCGCCGCCCGGCCCTGCGGGCCACGGGCCCGGGCCCGTGGGGCTCCGGCCCCGCCCAGGGGGAGGCGGGCCCGGCCTACGGCGGCTGCGCCGCCGGGACGGGGCGGGTGCCCCGCGCTCCGCGCGGGGTTTCCCCCCCCACCCGCCCCTTTTCCGCGCTTCGCGCGGGTGGGGGCCCCGGCCGGGGCCGAAGGCGGCTGCGCCGCCGGGACGGGGCGGGTG
>NZ_BAAGPR010000140.1:0-16685 GCF_054783955.1 Streptomyces mayteni
CACCCCGCCCACCCACCCCTACCCGGCTACGCCGGCGACACCGGACCCACTGCGCGCGGAGCGCGAAGCGGGCGAGCTGCGCCTGCCCGCCGGCACCTGGAACGCCGGACCCCGTGCTAAGCGCGGAGCCGGCAGCGTCGCCGGAGGTGGCGAACGCGCTTCGTGGCGGCCCGGCGGGGGCACGGGGCCCCCTCGCCGCAGCGCGCGGACGTCAGGCGCCGGAGGGGGAGCCGAAGGCGTCTCCCCCGACCGCCGCCCCCGCCAGGGGCGGGCTGCGCCCGCCCGCCGGCGTCAGCCGCGCCGATAGGCGCCGTGTTCCGCGCTCCGCGCGGGGCCCGGGCGGGGGGAAGGGCGGGTGGGTGGGGGGAAATCCCCCTGCGGGCCGGGAATGGCGATGAGGCCGGCTCGGGGATTCGAGGCGGCCTCATCGGGAGGGTCGGAGGGCCGGGCCCAGAGGGCCGCGGCCGGAAAGGGAGGAGGTGGTTATTCGTCGCGCTCTTCGCGGCGCCGTTGCCACCGGTCCTCGATACGGTTCATCATCGAGCGCCGTGGGCGCGGGCCCGTGGGGCCGCTGGTGCGGCGGCCGCGGGGCTCGCCCTGTGGTGGCGGTGTCCGGCGCCAGCCGGTGACGGCCACCACGGCGCAGCCGAGCATGATCAGGAAGCCCACGACGCTGAGCCAGATGAGCTGCGCGACCATGCCTCCCATGAGGAGGCCGATGCCGACCAGGAACCCGGCGATCGCTTGGTAAACCCGCTTGCGGGTGTACGTGCGCAGCTCATTTCCCTCGAGCGAGCTCGCGAATTTGGGATCTTCGGCGTACAGCGCTCGCTCCATTTGTTCGAGCATGCGCTGCTCGTGGTCCGAGAGCGGCACGGAGTCCTCCTACTCGTCGGTCGCGGTGGCGACCGGATCCGACCTTTCAAGGATAGGCAGGGAAGTCTCCCTGTGAAACCCACCCCTGTACGCCATTTTCGCCCGCCATGCGCAGTCCGCCGGACCCTATGGGGGTGGACAAGTCATTCCCCCAGCGGCTCCGGGTCATGCCGGAGGGCTTACCTCGATGATACGAGGAGTCCGACTATCGTTCGCCCGATGGAGTGGTGGTTCGCTCGGCGAGTACGTGCAGGCGACCGGCGATGGCCTGGAAGGCCGGCAGGGCGGCGGCCTCCGTCTCCAACCTGGCCAGCGCGCTGAGCGCGTCCGGCTCGGTGTCGACCAGCGCGCCGGGGACCAGGTCCGCGAAGATCCGCGCCCCGTGCACCTGGCCGGGGCGAAGCCCGGCGTCGGCGATCAACGCCCGCAGCCCGTCCACGGTGAAGCGGTGCGGCACCGGGTCGGCGTCCCCCCAACGCCCCGACGGGTCGCCCAGGGCGTGGCTGGCCTCGGAGAAGCGGCCGGCGAGGGCGCGCGAGAGCACGGCGCCGCCCACCCCTGCGGTGAGCACGCTCAGCGTGCCGCCCCCGGGCCGCAGCGCGCCGGCGACGGCGCGCAGCCCGGCCGCCGGGTCGTCCACGTACTCCAGGACCCCGTGACACAGCACCAGGTCGAACGCGCCGCGCTCGACGACGTCGAGCAGGTCGTGGGTGTCGCCCTGGACACCCCGCACGCGGTCGGCCACCCCCTGCTCGGCGGCCCGCCGCTCCAGCGCGAACAGCGCGTCGGGGCTGGGGTCGACCACGGTGACCCGGTGGCCGAGCCCGGCCACCGGCACGGCGAAACTCCCACTGCCCCCGCCGGTGTCCAGCACGTCGAGCGCCGAGCGCTCGGTGGCGGCCGCGCGGGTACGCAGCGCCTCGCGCAGCACGTCCCACACGACTCCGGTGCGCAGCGCGGCATGCGTTCCCGCGGCCGGGCCGCCCGCGTCGCGAACCCTCGACTCTGACGGCATTCCTGCTGCTCCTTGCTGAGGTGCGTGGGGTGAGATTCGGCCGATTCGGCCGCGCCACCGTATGCGGCAAGACTACTTCGGCACGGCACCGCCGGGATCACCGAAGTCGGCCCGCAGCACCGGCTGGCGCAACAGCATCTCCTCCACCAGGCGGAGGAAGAAGCCGGCGGCGCGCCGCAACTCGGTGGCGTCCATCTCGCTCGCGAGACCGCGCATGCCGGCCTCTATCCGCTGCCGCCGCACGGCGCTCGCCGCGAACAGCAGGCTCCACTCGGCGAGCTCCGGCGCTATCTCGGGCAGCACCTCCCAGACGCTGCGGATGCGGCTTCTGGCCCGGGGCGTCGCCTCGGGGCGGCCGCGCACCGCGAGCACGGCGGCCGCCGTGCGGAGCGCCGCGAGGTGCGCGGCCACGAAGGCCTCGCCCGGGTCGGCGTGGTCCGCGGCCTCCGTGAGCCCGCGCTCCGCCTGGCCCAGCAGATCGAGCGCGGCCGGCGGGGCCGACGCGCGGCGCGACACGGGGTGCACATCGGTCGGAAGTCCGGTCATGACGAGCCTCCAGTCCGTCGTCATCCAGCGCTCACGCGCGGTCGTTGCCCCCGAAAGGGGCGCAGAGTCCGCACAGTCTGCGCATCTGGGCACATGGTGACGGATGGCACTGACAATTCCCGGCCGGTCATTGCCGCTTGCGGCAATACCGCGTTCGCGCCAGGTAGAGAATCGGCCCATGACAAGGACGAGCACCCGTCGTGGTGCGACCCGGCTGAGGCTCTACGAGGCCGCGGTCACCCTCATCGCGGAACAGGGCTTCTCCTCCACCACGGTGGAGCAGATCGCCGAGCGGGCCGGGGTGGCCAAGGGGACCGTCTACTACAACTTCGCCAGCAAGACCGAGCTGTTCGAGGGGCTGCTGCGGCACGGGGTCGGCCCGTTGACGGTGGCGCTGCGCGAGGCGGCGCACGGGTCCGCGGCGCGCGGCGGGGACACGGTCGACGCGCTGGACGCGATGGCCGGCGCCGGGCTCGACTTCATCATCGGGAACCCGGACTTCACCCGGCTGCTGGTGGCCGAACAGTGGCGCACCAACCGCAGTTGGCACGCGACGCTGCTCGACGTCCGCCGGCAGCTGGCCGGGGTCGTCGAGGAGGTGCTCCAGGAGGGCGTCAAGCGGGGCGAGTTGCGCGAGGACCTGGACGTCCAGCTGATCGCCGGGGCGATGGTGGGGATGGTCGTGGTGGCCGCGCTCGACTGGCAGACCTTCCACGCGGAGCGCCCGCCCGGCGAGGTCGGGACGGCGATCTCGCAGTTGCTGCGGGGCGGTCTTGCCGCGGGCGGGCAGGTGGAGCCCCATCCGCCGGCTGGTGCCGGCAGGTCCCCTCACCCGGGCTGACGTGCCCGGGGATGGCTCCACCCCCCGCCACGGCCCGACCACGTCCGATCCGCCGCCCCGTGACGGCGGTTCGGACGTCGGGTCGCCGACTGGTCGGGTCGACGGGGTTCACCCTTCCTTGCGTGGTGCCTCCGCCCCATCCGTTTCGCTACTCAGGCGGATACTCATCAGGTACCCAGTCCGCGCCTGGTGGGGTACCGATCGGTGGGCCCGTCGCCGGCCCGGGTAACGTGCTGGTCCATGGCTCGGATCGTGGTGGTGGGCGCCGGTATGGGCGCCATGGCCGCCGCCGCCCGGCTGGCCACGGCCGGCCACCGGGTGACGGTGGTGGAGCGTGGCCGGACGTACGGCGGCGCGGTCGGTCGTTTCGCGCGGGACGGGTTCGCCTTCGACACCGGGCCCGCGCTGCTGCATCTGCCGGCCGTGTGGCGGGATCTGTTCATCAAGACGGGGAAGCGCGAACTCGGCGAGTGCGTCCCGGTGAACCGGGTGGACCCGGGCGTCGAGCACCGGTTCGCGGACGGCGTGTCCGTGCGGCTGCCGGCGGCGCTCGGCGGCGCCCAGCAGGCCCTGGACGAGGCGTTCGGCGCCGGCGCGGGGGAACGCTGGTCGGCGCTGCTGCGGAACGCCAGGCAGGTGTGGGAGTCCACCAGGCGGCCGCTGGTCGAGGAGCCGCTGACGGCGCCCGAGCAGCGCGCCGCCCTCGCCGACGACCCCTATCCGCATCCGGCGCGGCGCGGCCTGCTGCGCCGCCGGGTGCCCGGCACGCTGGCCGAGCTGGCCGCCGCCGAACTGCGCGATCCCCGGCTGGCGGCGCTGCTGACCGGCACGGCGTGGGAGTACGGGGTGGATCCGGCGCTCGCGCCGCCGGGCGCGGCGGTGTTGGCGTACGTGGAGCGGAGCTTCGGCAGCTGGTATCCGGCGGGCGGGCTGCGGGCGCTGGCCGACGCGGTCCACGAGCGGTGCCGCGAACGGCGCGTGGAGTTCGTCTTCGACACGGAGGTCACCGGGATCCTGGCCGGGGACGGCCGGGCCGGTGGCGTCGAGACGGCGGACGGCGGCACGCTCCCGGCGGACAAGGTGGTGTGGGGCGCGCCTGGCCTCGGCGCCGTGGCGCCGCACGCCACGGGCCGGCTCACGGTGCTGCTCGCGCTGCGCGGTGCGCGGCCGGCCGGCACGGCGCACCGCACCCTGGTGCATCCGGCGGGGCTCGACGGGCCGCCGGTGCGGGTGGCGCGCCCTGACGACCCGGCGCTGCGTCCCGACGCGGCGCACGAGACGGCGGTGCTGTCCGCGCCGGCGCCGCCGCAGGGGGCGGGTGGCGTGGACTGGGACGCGCCAGGCGTCGCGGACCTGGCGGCCGACCGGCTGCTGGCGACGGTCGAGGCGGCGGGCCTCGACCTGGCCGGGCGGGTGCTGTGGCGGGAGGTCAGGACGCCGGCCGACGTGGCGCGGGAGACCGGGTCGCCCGGCGGGGTGGTGCCGGCGCCGGCGCTCGCCGGGGCGGGCGGCGACTTCCTGGCCGCGGCCAACGCCGGCCGGCTGCCAGGGGCTTACCGGGTGGGCGGTCTCGCCCACCCGGGCGGCGGGCTGGCCCACGCGGGGATGTCGGGCACGCTGGCCGCCGGGTTGATCGTCGAGGGCCCGAACTGGCGCGGTTCCTACTAGGACTTGGGCCGGCCAGTGCCTGAGCCGGCCAGAACCTGGGCCGGCCGGGGCGCCGCCCTCAGTAGCGCTGGTCGTTGTTGTAGTAGTAGCCCTGCTGCGGCTGGCCGTTGGCGTCGTAGCCGTCCTGCTGCGGGTAGCCGCCGGGCTGCTGCTGTTGTTGCTGTTGCTGTTGCTGCTGGGCCTGGTAGTCGTAGCCGGCGTCGGCGGGGTTGCCCGCCTCGCGCTGCTGGGGGACCCAGACCCCGCCGGGCGGGGTCTCCTGGTAGTAGGACTGGCCGTCGGACCACTGGCCGGCGCTCGGGTCGGCGGCGTAGCCGGTGGTGTAGGTGGTCGGGTAGCCGTCGGCCTGGCCGGGCGGCTGGCCGTCGGTGGCGGGGAACGCCTGGGTGGCGGCGTAGTCGGCGTAGGGGTCGGCCGAGCCCTGGCCGCCCTGTCCTTCGGAGCCGGCTCCCTGGTAGGCGCCGCCGGGGTAGGCCGAGTAGGTCTCGGTGGCGTCCTGGCCGCCGTAGGTGGTGGCGTACGGCTGCTCGGCCTGGAGATAGCCGACGCCGTCGCCTGTGGTGCCGTAGCCCTGCTGCTGGTACGGGTCCTGGTAGCCGTCGCCGTATCCGGAGCCGGCCTGCTGGCCGCCCTGCGCGGCGTATATCTCGTCGCCGAACCCGCCGGCGCCGCCGGTGCCCAGTGGGTCGCCCTGGCCGGCGCCGACCCCCACGGCCGGGTCGCCGCCGTACGAGCCCGGGTAGGCGTCCTGGTAGGGCTGCTCGGCCGGCTCACCCGACAGGGCGGAGGCGCCTTCCGACGCGTAGCCGCCCTCGTAGTCGCCAGGACCGGCCTCGATCACCCGCACGCCGTCCACCGGGGTGTCGGCGGGCGGCAGTTGGGCCGGCATGGGCGGTTCCGGCAGCGGGTCCATCGGCTGCATCTCGCCCGGCCCCAGCTCGCGGCGCCGCCGGCTGCTGCCGGGGCCGCCGCCGAGCGCCCAGCCGGTGGAGAACCCGCGGCGGAAGGACAGGGTGACGAAGGTCTGCCCGGTGGCGAAGGCGAGGGTGCCGAGCGCGATCACGGGCACCGAGGGCATCAACACGCCGATCACGACGAGCAGGAAGCCGAAGAAGGCCACCAACCGCCAGCGCAGCCGCGCCTTGTACTGGAGAAGGACCTCGCCGAGCAGCCAGAGGGCGACGACTCCGAATGCGATGTAGAGGACCGCCCAGCCCATGTACGCCCCTTCTGGCAGGCCTCTAGGTCCGCTGGTGCAGACCCAGGTTCTTGTAGACGTCGAGCGTCGCCGTCGAGTGCAGTGTGGTGTTCAGCGTGACGAAGTGCAGCCCAGGGATGTCCTCGTCCATCAGCCTCGCACACAACTCCGTGGCGAAATCGATCCCGACCGAGCGTACAGCCATCGGATCATCCTTGACCGCGAGGATGGCTCTTTCCAGTTCCGGCGGGAACGAGCTGTTGCTCAGCTGCTTGAAGCGTTCGATCTGGCGGACGTTGGCGATCGGCATGATCTCGGGAATGATCGGAACGTCGCAGCCTGCGGCGGCGACCCGGTCGCGGAGCCGGAGGTAGTGCTCCGGGTGGAAGAACATCTGGGTGATCGCGAAGTCGGCGCCCGCCCGGCACTTGGCGACGAAGTGCCGAATGTCACTCTCCCAGTCGGTGGAGCGCGGGTGCATCTCGGGGAAGGCGGCGACGCCGACGCAGAAGTCCCCCGACTCCTTGATCAGGCTGACCAGTTCGGCCGCGTAGGCCACGCCCTCCGGGTGCTGACGCCACTCCCCCATCGGGTCGCCCGGCGGGTCGCCGCGCAGCGCCAGCATGTTGCGGATGCCGGCGCCCGCGTACTGGCCGACGATGTTGCGCAGCTCGGCGATGGAGTGGTCGACGGCGGTGAGGTGGGCGACCGGGGTGAGGGTGGTCTCGGTGGCGATCCGCTCGGTGGCCAGCACGGTGCGCTCGCGGGAGCTGCCGCCGGCTCCGTAGGTGACGGACACGAAGGTGGGCCCGACGGCCTCGACCCGGCGGATCGCGTTCCACAGGGTCCGCTCACCGGCCTCGGTCCTGGGCGGGGTGAACTCGAAGGAGAACGACCGCTCACCGGCGGAGAGCAGGTCACGGACGGTCTCCGCACGATGCGTCATCGTGCTGGGGATGCCAAGGGCCATGCTGGCAGGCTACCCAGCGGCCCACCGATCGACAGCCCCGTGTCCGGAACGCGGACGCGGACCGGGACGTGGACGGGGACCGGGACGTGGACGCGTGGGGCGCCCACGCCGGCGCGGGCCATCCTAGCCGCGCTCCCTGAGCCGGCGGGCCAGTGCGGTGGCGGCCTCTGCGGGGTCGGCGGCCTCGGTGAGGGCGCGGACCACGACGACCCGGCGGGCGCCCGCGTCGAGCACCTGGTCGAGGGTGGTGGCGTCGATGCCGCCGATGGCGAACCAGGGCTTGGCGCCGGCCCTGGCCGCCGCGTACTCGACGAGCGGCAGCCCGGGGGCGGCCCGCCCCGGCTTGGTGGGCGTGGGCCAGCAGGGGCCGGTGCAGAAGTAGCCGACGGCCGGGTCGGCGAGCGCCGCGTCCACCTGGTCAGGGGCGTGCGTGGAGCGGCCGACGAGGACGCCGGCGCCGAGGACGGCGCGGGCCGCCGCCACCGGCAGGTCGCCCTGGCCCAGGTGCAGCACGTCGGAGCCGGCCGCGTGGGCCACGTCGGCCCGGTCGTTGACGGCGAGCAGCCGGCCGTGCCGCCGGCAGGCGTCGGCCAGCACGGCCAGCAGCTCGAGCTCCTCGGCCGCCTCCAGGCTCTTGTCCCGCAGCTGCACGATGTCCACGCCGCCGGCGAGCACGGCGTCCAGGAACCGCGGCAGGTCGCCCTGCCGCTTCCTGGCGTCCGTGCACAGGTAGAGCCGGGCGTCGGCGAGCGCTTCGGCCCTGGCCGTGGCATCGGTCGTACCGGCGGTCGGGCCGTCCGTCCGGGTCATCCGGGATCCCCCTGGGTCGTGGTCGTGGTCGTGGTCGTGGCGGGCGGGCCGGGGGGGGGGCCGCCCGCCGGCCGATCGTCACACGGCGAGCGCCTGCGCCCGGCGCTTCACCTCGGTCCCCCGATTGTTGCGCAGGGCATCCGCCGGGGTACCGGGCAGGCTGTCGTCCGGCGTGAAGAGCCATTCCAGCATCTCGGCGTCGGAGAAGCCGTCGTCGCGGAGCAGCGTGAGGGTGCCGCCCAGGCCCTTGATGATCTTTCCGTCGCCGATGAAGGCGGCTGGCACCTGGAGAACCCGGTTCTCGCCCCGGCGCACGGCGATCAGCTGGCCCTCCTTGACCAGCTGCCGGACGCGGGTCACCTCCACGTCGAGTTCCTCGGCGATGTCGGGAAGGGTGAGCCAGTCGGGGACGAGAGCGTCGATCTTCGCATCAATCTCGGTCACCCCTCCAGCGTGCCATCCCGCACCGACAGCCGTCAGCGCACGGCGGCCTTCAGTGGTACGGACGGGTCGGCTAGCAGCCGCGCGTCGACCGGGGTGCCGCGCTCGATCAGCCGCCGGCCCTGGGTGAGGTCGCGCGGCTGGTCCACGGCGAGCACGGCGGTCAGCGCGTCCCCGGGGCCCAGCCAGCAAACGGACCAGGGCCCGTCGCCCGCCGGGTCGCCCCGGGTGATCGGCGTCTCGTCGTCGCCACGCCGGCCGACGTACTGCACGTGGCGGCCGAACTGCTCGGACCAGAAGTACGGCACCGGGTCGTGGACGGCCGCCCGGCCCAGGATGCCGGCGGCCACGGTGGCCGGTCCGCGCAGCGCGTTGTCCCAGTGGTGGACGAGCAGGCGCCGGCCGTAGCGGGCCGAGGGGTAGGAGGCGCAGTCGCCGACCGCGTAGACGTCGGGGGCGCTGGTGCGCAGGCCGGCGTCGGCGCGCACCGACCCGTCGTCCGCCAGCGCGACCCCGGTGCCGGCCAGCCAGCCGGTGGCCGGCCGCGAGCCGACGCCGACCAGCACCGCGTCGGCGCCGAGCACCGTGCCGTCCGCGAGCTCCACCTCGCCCGACCTGACGGCCGTCACCCGCTGCCCGGTGCGCAGCTCGGCGCCGGCCGCCGCGTACCAGCGGCGCATTGGCTCGGTGATCTCCGGCGGCAGCGCGCCGGGCAGCGGGTGGTGGGCGGCCTCGACGACGGTGACGTGGCAGCCGGCCGCGGCGGCGGCCGTGGCGACCTCGGCGCCGAGCCAGCCGGCGCCGGCCGCCACCACGCTGCCGCGGGCGGCCAGCACGGGCCGCAGGGCGCGGGCGTCGTCCAGGATGCCGAGCAGGTGGACGCCCGGCACGTCGCGGGTGCCCGGCAGGGTGACGGCCTCGGCGCCGGTGGCCAGCACCAGGTGGTCGTAGTCGAGCGGCCCGGCGTCGGTGTCCAGCCGCCGGCGGTCGGTGTCGATGCCGGTGGCGGCGCGGCCGAGCAGCGGTTCGACGCCGAGATCGGCGAAGTCCACGCCGAGCGCGGCCGCGTCGAGCGACGCCTCGTCGTCCGGGGCGAGCAGCGCGGCCTTGGACAACGGCGGCCGGTCGTAGGGCCGGTGCGGCTCGGCGCCGAGCAGGGCGACGGCGCCGTCCCAGCCCTGCCCCCGCAGCTCCACCACGGTCTGCACGCCGGCCAGGCCGGCTCCCACCACCACGACACGTCGCTCGCTCACGCCGGCAAGCCTACGAGGACCGCGCCCACCGTTCCGGCCGGTGGGGGCCTGGTACGAGGGCGTGGCCGCGGAGTCTCGTCGGATCAGCCCTTGGCTCCCCCGGGCCCGGCGGGACTTCGCGGCCATGCCCTAGGCTTGCGGGCGAGCAAACCGCACCCACGGGAGCCCGGCGGACCGGGCTGAGAGGGAGGCTGTCCGGCCTCCGACCGTATGAACCTGATCCGGGTCATGCCGGCGAAGGGAGGAGGCAGGCGCATGGGCGTGCGTACCGACGTGTTGGTGATCGGGGGCGGCGTCATCGGTCTGGTCACGGCCTGGCGGGCCGCCCAGCGGGGGCTGCGGACGGCGGTGGCCGATCCGGCCCCCGGCCGCGGCGCCGCGCGGGTGGCCGCCGGCATGCTGGCCGCCGTCACCGAGCTGCATCACGGTGAGGAGACGCTGCTCGACCTCAACCTGGCGTCCGCGGCGCGCTATCCGGCGTTCGCCGCCGAGTTGGCCGAGGCCGCCGGGGCCGACGTCGGCTACCGGGCCTGCGGCACGCTCCAGGTGGCGCTGGACGCCGACGACCGGGCCGAGCTGCGGGAGATCGAGCTGTTGCGGCGGCGCTGCGGCCTGGAGGCGAGTTGGCTGACGGGCCGCGAGTGCCGGCGGCTCGAACCGATGCTGGCGCCCGGGGTGCGCGGCGGGCTGCGGGTCGACGGCGACCACCAGACCGATCCGCGCCGGCTGACGGCCGCGCTGCTGACCGCCTGCGAACGCGCCGGGGTGACGTTCCACCGGGACGAGGCGCGGGAGTTGACGGTCGCCGGTGACCGGGCCACCGGGGTGGTGCTGGCCGACGGCACCCGGCTGGCGGCCGGGCAGTCGGTGTTGGCCGCCGGCTGCCGCAGCGGCGGCCTGGCCGGGCTGCCACCCGAGGTCGCGGTGCCGGTGCGGCCGGTCAAGGGCCAGGTGCTGCGGCTCCGGATCCCGCCCGGCTACGCGCCGTTCCTCTCCCGCACGGTGCGGGCGGTGGTGCGCGGCGGCCAGGTGTACCTGGTGCCGAGGCTGAGCGGCGAGCTGGTGGTCGGGGCGACGTCCGAGGAGCTCGGCTGGGACACCACCGTCACGGCCGGCGGCGTCTACCAGCTGCTGCGGGACGCCCACGAGCTGGTGCCCGGCATCACCGAACTGCCGCTGGTGGAGACGCTGGCCGGACTGCGGCCCGCCACCCCGGACAACGCCCCGCTACTCGGCCCGAGCGGCCTCGACGGGCTGCACCTGGCCACCGGCCACGGCCGCAACGGGGTGTTGCTGGCCCCGATCACCGGCGCGGCGCTCGCCGAGGCGCTGACCACCGGCGAACTGCCGGACTACGCACGCCCGTTCCACGCCCGCCGGTTCGCCACGACCGAGAACAGGGAGGTGCCGGCGTGAGCGCCGAGCAGGTACGGGTCACGGTGAACGGCGTGGGCCGGCCGGTGCCGGCCGGCACCACGCTCGCGGTGCTGGTGGCCGAGCTGAGCGCGGCGCCGAGCGGCATCGCCGCCGCCGTCAACGAGACCGTGATCCCGCGCGGGCAGTGGGCGGCCACCGAGCTGGCCGCCGGCGACCGCGTCGAGGTGCTGACCGCCGTCCAGGGAGGCTGACCGTGTCCGAAACGCCCGTACCGACCACCCCGGCCGAGAACCCGGATCCGCTGGTCCTCGGCGAACTGCGGCTCACCTCGCGACTGATCATGGGCACCGGCGGCGCGCCAAGCCTGGCGGTGCTGCGCGACGCGCTCGCCGCGTCGGGCACCGAGCTGACCACCGTGGCCATGCGGCGCCTCGCCCCCGGGGTGCGCGGCTCCGTGCTCTCGGTCCTCGACGAGCTCGGCATCCGGCCGCTGCCGAACACCGCCGGCTGCCACACGGCGGGAGAGGCGGTGCTCACCGCGCGCCTGGCCCGCGAGGCGCTCGGCACCGGCCTGATCAAGCTGGAGGTCATCGCCGACGAGCGCACCCTGCTGCCGGACCCGGTGGGCACCCTTGAGGCGGCCGAGACGCTGGTGGACGACGGCTTCACGGTGCTCCCCTACACCAACGACGACCCGGTGCTCGCGCGCCGCCTCGAGGAGGCGGGCTGCGCGGCCGTCATGCCGCTCGGCTCGCCGATCGGCTCCGGCCTCGGCATCCGCAATCCGCACAACTTCCAGCTGATCACGGAGCGGGCCGGCGTCCCGGTGATCCTGGACGCGGGCGCCGGCACCGCGTCGGACGCGGCCCTCGCGATGGAACTCGGCTGCGCCGGCGTGATGCTGGCCTCGGCGGTCACCAGGGCCCGCCGCCCGGTGGCGATGGCCGAGGCGATGCGGCACGGCGTGACCGCCGGCCGCCTCGCCTTCCTGGCGGGCCGGATCCCCCGCCGCCACTTCGCGGAGGCGTCGTCCCCGATGGACGGCCTCGCGGCCCTCGACCCGGAACGACCAGCTTTCACGAACTGACCATAAGTCGTACTGATATACGATCCACGAGCGTCACCACCGACGCCGGCCCCGCGGGCCGAGGGGGAGCTCTCAGCAACGTTCTCGTGGGGGGAATCCATGTCAGTTCCGCCGGTTCCGCCTGGCGGCGTGCCGATTCCGCCTGGCGGCGCGCAACCAGGATCGACAGGCGCCGAGCCGGTTCCGCCCGGTGGCGCGCAACCGGCGTCGCCGGACGCCGGGGCGCCGGAGGCGCCCGGCGGCGACGTGGAATCGGAAGCGGGTCAGGCCGCCGCGGCGGCACCTGGTGGCGCCTGGCCGGCGAGCGGCGGGCCGCCGGCCCCGGCATCCGGCGACGAGCCGGCCCTCGGTCCCAGGGACGGCGAGGCAGGGCCGGCCGGGGCGCCCCACGGTGACGTGCCGGACCTGGTCTCGGCGCCGCGCGGCGCCCGGCCCGCCAGCGGCGGCGGCCCACCCGTTCCGGTGCCAGCCACCGCGGGGGCCACGGACGGCGCCCCACCCACGACCGACAACGACACGGCACCGACGCGGGAAGTCCGATCCACCGGCGTCGCCGTGGCGGCGCCCGGCGCCGCCCCCGCAGGGGCTCCGGCCCACTGGCCGGGGCCCGCAGGGCCCGTGGCACAACCGCCGGTCGGCGACTGGCCGGCGCCGGGGCCGGCCTACTGGCCGGCGCCCGGCTACGCCGCGCACCCGGGGGGCGTCGGCGGGCCGGTGGTGGGGCGCCGCCCCTGGGAGCGGATGGCCGTCACCGCGTTGGTGTTCGCGTTCGGGTTCTTTCCCGTCGGGTTGGTCCTCGGCATCGTGGCGCTGGCCCGCGTCTCCGTGTCGGGCCAGCGCGGGCGGGGGCTCGCGGTCGGCGCGATCGCGGTGGCCGGGGTGCAGATCCTCGCGCTCGCCGCGTTCGTCCCGTACACCGTGCTCGACGAGGACCCCAGGGGCGACCGGGCCTCGGTCGCCCCGGCGCGCCCGGAGAGCACCGACCCGGAGTCGGGAGACGACGGGACCGGCGGAACAGGCGGGACCGGCGGAGCCACCGGCACGGAGATCTCCATCTTCGAGCTGACGGCCGGCGACTGCTTCTCCACCGACGTCGGCGGCGGCGAGTCGGAGGAGGACGCCTCCGTCTCCTCCGTCACGCTGCTGGCCTGCGTGGACCCGCACGAGGCCGAGGCGTACGCCACGTTCGACGTCGACGCGTACGACGACTTCGGCGCCGACCACCCGGGCGACGAGGCGATGTTCCGCGTCGCCGACGCGGGGTGCGCGGAGGCGCTCCCCTCCTACGTGCTGGACGTCTGGGACATCCCGGCGGACGTCAGCTGGTCCTACTACTACCCGGACGAGGCCGGCTGGGAGTACGGCGACCGCGAGGTGCTGTGCTTCCTCGTCAGCCTGAACGGCGGGGAGCTGACCGGTGGTTCGCTGCGCGGCAGGGCAGACGAGGTGAGCCCGCGGGCGCTCCGGTACCTGGAGGTCACCGCGCCCGTGGACGCGTTGATCACCCGCGAGCCGCTGCCGGAGGATCCGGTGGCCACCCGCGCCGAGTGGGCGGGGGAGATGGCCGACGCCGTGGCGCGCGAGGCCGAGGCGCTGACGGAGGTGGCCTGGTACGGCGAGTTGGCGCGGCTGGTCGACGAGCTGGTGGCGGCCAGGCAGGACAGCCTGGAGCAGTGGCGGGCGGCGGCGGAGGCGACGACGGCCGCCGGCGTCGACGAGCTGATCGAGTCCGGTTACGCGACCCTCGGTACCGACATCGAGTACGAGATCCGCGCGTTGCTGGACCTGACCGTGATCTGACCTCCGCCGCGCCGCCGCGTTCGGTCACTGTTCGGCTGCAGTACCGCCCCGACCTCGTCGTGAACCGTCGGGGCGTTCCGACCGGCTCGTAAACTGACCCACCGTGGACACCCTTCAGGACCCGCTGATCGGGCATGAACTTGACGGCCGTTACCGCGTGGTCGAGCGGATCGCGGTCGGCGGCATGGCCACGGTCTACCGGGCCGTGGACACCCGGCTCGACCGGGTGCTCGCGCTGAAGGTGATGCACCCGGCGCTCGCCGGGGACGCCGCGTTCACCGACCGGTTCATCCGCGAGGCCAGGTCCGTCGCCCGCCTCGACCACCCCAACGTGGTGGGCGTGCTCGACCAGGGCACCGAGGGACCCTACGTCTATCTGGCGATGGAGTACGTCGCCGGCTGCACCCTGCGGGACGTGCTGCGCGACCGCGGGGCGCTCCAGCCGCGGGCCGCCCTGGACGTGGTCGAGCCGATGCTCGCCGGCCTGGCGGCCGCGCACCGGGCCGGTCTCGTGCACCGGGACGTCAAGCCGGAGAACGTGCTGATCGGCGACGACGGCCGGGTGAAGGTGGCCGACTTCGGCCTGGTGCGCGGTGCCGAGGGGCCCACCTCGGCCTCCACGGGGTCGCTGCTCGGCACCGTCTCCTATCTGGCGCCCGAGCAGATCGAGAGCGGCACGGTCGATCCGAGGACCGACGTGTACGCCTGCGGGGTGCTGCTCTACGAGCTGCTGACCGGGGCCAAGCCGCACACCGGCGACTCGCCGGCCCAGGTGCTGTTCCGGCACGTGAACCACGACGTGCCGGCCCCTTCTGAGGCGGTGCCGGGGCTGCCTGCGGCGCTCGACGACCTGGTGGCCAGGGCCACCTCGCGCGATCCTGAGGGCCGCCCGGCGGACGCGGCGGCGCTGCTCGGCCTGGTCAGGGCGGCCAGGGGCGGGCTGAGCGACGAGCAGCTCGACGCGGAGCCCACGGTGGAGCTGCGGCCGGTCGCGTCGGCGGCTGCCACCGGTGAGGTGGGATCCGAGGACCGGACCAGGATCGTGCCGCTGCCGCCCGGGGTGCGGGCCAGCGCACCCGACGGTCACGGCGCGGGCGGGGACGGCGTCTCCCACACCGCCAGGATCGATCTGCCGCCGCTGCCGCCCGTGGACCCGCCGGTGGTGGGCCGGGCCCGCCGGCTGTCGCGCCGCGGCGTGGTGAGCCTGGTGGTGGGCGCGCTGCTGGCGCTGGGCGTCGGGGTGGGCGTCTGGTACGTCAACGCGGGCCAGTTCCTGCGGACGCCCGGGGTGCTCGGTCTCAGCCAGGAGGAGGCCGAGACGGAGCTGCGGGAGGCCGGGCTCGACGTGCGGGTGGCGGAGGACTTCTCCGACACCGTGGAGGCGGGTCTCGTCATCTCGTCGGACCCGGAGCGTGGGGACCGGGTGCGGCGCAACGACACGGTCACCATCACCGTCTCGCAGGGCCCGCCGGTCACCGTGGTGCCGAACCTGCGGGGCATCCCGTTGGAGGAGGCGCGGGACCAGCTGGCCGAGGCCCAGCTGACGGTGGGCGAGGTGGAGGAGCGGTTCTCCGCCGAGGTGGAGCGCGGCGCGGTGATCGAGACCGATCCGGGCTCCGGCACCGAGCGGCGCCCCGACACGCCGGTGGACCTGGTGGTGAGCCGGGGCGAGGAGGTCCCGGTGCCTGACGTGGTGGGGCTGTCGGAGAGCACCGCGCGGCAGCGTCTTGAAGCGGCGGGCTTCGAGATCGAGATCGCGCCCGAGCGGGTGTTCTCCGAGGAGGAGGCCGGCACGGTCGCCGCCCAGGACCCGCGGGCCGGCCGGTCGGCGGCGGAGGGCGACACCATCACCCTCGCCATCTCCAAGGGCCCCGAGATGATCGTGGTGCCCGACGTGCGCGGCATGGGCGAGGACGAGGCCAGGGACGCGCTGGAGGAGGCCGGGTTCGAGGTGAACGTCAATCGGGTGTTCTTCACCGGCACGGTCTTCAACCAGTCGGTGCACAGCGGTGACAGCGCGCCGCGTGGCGCGACCATCACCATCTGGGTGCGCTGAGGCACCCCACGTTCACGTGGCGTTCGATGCCCGCCGGACAACGGCGGGCATCAGTCATAAAATCCCACCAAATCCGGGCATCCTTCTCCTTATTCCTCTTTGCCGCAGCGAAATTCCGGCATTCGTGTGATGCCGATCACAGGAGCTGCATCACATACGAAGCCCCCTAGTGGTATCCCCTGAGGCCGAATCCCCTGGCGCCGCCCGAGTGCCGGGGTTCCGCCATTTCCGCGAAACACTAATGCAAGTAGTACTGGCGGTCATTGCATTCGCTTTTTAAAGGCTGTTAACAAGTTCCTCGCAATCCCTGCGATCGCCCGCGATCCCCACGCGAGAGAACGAGGTCCCCGCAATGCCCGCTCCGACCACCGGTTCCACTCCCGGCGTCAAGACCCGGATGACCCGATTGCAGAGAACCACCGCCGTCGCGCTGGCCACCTGTGGCGCGGCGGCCATCGCGCTCACCGTGGTGCCCGCCTCGGCGGACGCCACCGAGCCGCAGAGCCTGGGCTGGAACGTGCGCGCCGGCGACGTGCCGGGGCAGCGGGCCGACTCGGCCGCCCAGCCGGGGCAGAACGCCCACAAGGAGGCCCAGGCCCGCGCCGAGGCCGTGCGCACCGAGCTGGCCGAGCGCCGGGCCGACAGCGAGCGGGTCGCCGTGGTGCACGCCGCCTACGCGGCCGCCGCCGAGCCGCAGGCCCAGGAGGCGGTCGCGCAGGCCGACCCGGTGGCCGCCGAGGCCCGCGC
>NZ_BAAGPR010000141.1:0-16637 GCF_054783955.1 Streptomyces mayteni
GCCTCCCGCTCGGCCTCGCGCGCCGCCTCGGGCAGCTCCTCCTCGAGCACCTTCGCCGCGGCCTCGATGGCCTCGGTCGGGTCGTCGCCGCGCTCGCGCGCCGCGCGGGCGGTCAGCCGCTCGGCCTCCTCGCGCAGCTCGGTCGCGCGCTCCTTGGCCCGCTCCAGCTCGCGGCCCAGCCTGGCGGCCTCGCGCTCGGCGTGCGTCACCGCGCCCATCGCGGCCTCGGCCTGGACCTCGGTCAGCGAACGGGCGCCGATGATCTCCGCCACGTCCTCTTCGAACAGGTCGCCGCGGCCGATGATGTGGCGCGAGGCGTCGACGCCCGCGTCCTCCATCAGCCGGAAGATGGTGCGCCGCTGGTGCGGCAGCGCCAGCGAGACGACGGTGCCGGAGCGGCCGGCCCGCGCGGTGCGCCCCGAGCGGTGCAGGTAGTCCTTGTGGTCGGCTGCCGGGTCCACGTTGAGCACCACGTCGATGCCGTCGACGTGGATGCCGCGGGCGGCGACGTCGGTGGCGACCAGCACGCTGTTGTGGCCGTCCTTGAAGTCGGCCAGCGTGCGGGTACGGGCGCCCTGGGTCATCCCGCCGTGCAGCGCGTCGGCCTTGACCCCGGCCTCGCGCAGCTGCCCGGCCACCCGGTCGGCGCCGAGCTGGGTGCGGACGAAGACGATGGTGCGGCCCTCGCCCGCCGTGATGGCGGCGGTCAGCGGGGCCTTGTCGCGCGGCTTCACGATCAGCACGTGGTGCTTCATGGTGGTCACCGCGCCCTGCGCCGCGTCCACCTCGTGGCTGACCGGCTCCACCAGGTAGCGCTTGACGAGGGTGTCGATCTCGTTTTCGAGGGTGGCGGAGAACAGCATCCGCTGCCCGCCGGGCGGCACCTGGTCGAGCAGCTCGGTGACCTCAGGCAGGAAGCCCAGGTCGGCCATCTGGTCGGCCTCGTCGAGGACGGCGATCTCGACGTCGTCGAGCGAGCAGGCGCCGCGCGCGATCACGTCGCGCAGCCGGCCGGGCGTGGCGACCAGGATGTCGACGCCGCGCTCCAGCGCGTAGATCTGGTTGCCCATCGAGGTGCCGCCGCAGACCACCTTGAGCCGCAGCCCGAGCACGTCGCCGTAGGGCTCGAGCGCGTCGGCGACCTGCATGGCCAGCTCGCGGGTCGGGGTCAGGATCACGGCGCGCGGGTGCTTGGCGCGGGTGCGGCCGTCGGCCAGCCTGGCCAGGGTGGGCAGACCGAAGCTGAGCGTCTTGCCCGAGCCGGTGCGGCCGCGGCCGAGGATGTCCCGGCCGATCAGCGCGTCGGGAATGGTGGCGGCCTGGATGGGGAAGGGGGTGGTGACGCCGTTCTCGGCGAGCTTGCGGACGATCGCCGGCGGCAGGCCGAGGTCGGCGAAGGTCGTGGTCGGCTCGTCGTCAAGCGGTAGCACAGCTTCGGGCGTGGTCACGGACATGCGAAGTGAGAACCTTCCGGAGTTCGGGTGTCGGCACGCGCCTTAGCTCCGTAGGTGCTCTGGACCGCCTGGATGCGGTCAGCCACGGCTAGACGAGGAACGCGCCACTCGGCGCGCTACGTGGGGCGCCGGGGAAGTGGGATCAAACGATCTACAAGCATACGCACGCCACGGCCCGCCACGCAAACGGATCAGCCACCGCCCCCTGGCGCGGGCGGCGAGGGCTCGGGGGTCGGCTCCGACGTCGGGGGCTCGGGGCTGGGCTCCGGCTCCGGCTCGGGCCGCGGCTCCTCGGTGGTGGGCTCGGGCTCCGGCTCGGCGGTCGGCGGCTCACCAGGCGTCGCGGGCCTGGGCTGGGGGCGCGGCGCCGGCGCCTCCTCCCGCTCCGGGGTGTGGTCGGCCGACGCCCCGCTCGGCTCGGCCGCCTCCCGCTCGCCGCCCGGCTCCGCGGGGGCCGCCGGCGGGCCCTTGGCCCCGTCCGCCGCCTCCGCCACCGGCTCCTCGGGCTCCGCCCTCGGCTCGGCCGGCCGCGCGTCGCCCCCGGCACCGTCCGCCGACGGGTCCGCCGCCTCCCGCTCCGCCCCCTGCCCGTGCTCCCCGTCGGGCCCGGTGGCGTCCGAGGTGTGCCCGACCTCGGCGGGTTCGTGGGTTCGCTCGGAGTCGGCGGTGACACAGCCGACGAGCACGGCGGTCAGCGCGGCGGTCAGACCGGCGACGGGGACGAGACGGCGCACGTTCGGGAAACCTTTCGGCAGGGACGGGCGGAGCGGGTCGGCGTTCCCCCCTTCAACTCCCGCACCACTGCCGAGGACACGCCAGAACGTTCGTCCCGCTCCGGGACGCCGGCACCCGGCCCGGGAACGGAGGGTGCCCCTCTCGGCCGGCATCCCGGACAATGGGTGGTGTGCTGGAGATGACGCGCGACGCCTTCGAGACACTCGTCAGTGACGCCCTCGACCGGATCCCACCCGAGCTGACGCGCCTCATGGACAACGTCGCCGTCTTCGTCGAGGACGAGCCACCGGTCGGCGAACCGGAGCTGCTCGGCCTCTACGAGGGCGTCCCCCTCACCGAGCGCGGCGAGTGGTACGCCGGGGCCCTGCCGGACCGGATCTCGGTGTACATGGGCCCCACACTGCGGCTGTGCGAGACGCCGGACGAGGTCGTCCACGAGGTCGCCACCACCGTCATCCACGAGGTCGCCCACCACTTCGGCATCGCGGACGAACGCCTCCACGAGCTCGGCTGGGGATGACCCGAGCCACGAGGCCCGCGCCGTAGTAGGATCAGCACGTCCCAACCGGCCCCCATCGTCTAGCGGCCTAGGACGCCGCCCTTTCAAGGCGGTAGCGCGGGTTCGAATCCCGTTGGGGGTACCTCGTGGTCCCGGCCTGACCAGCAGCTGTCTGGTCGGGCCTTCCTCATTTCAACCCGCTGCCCGAACGGCGGCCACACCACTGTCCTGGAACGCGGTTACGTTTCCCGCACGGCAGGCGTCAGGGAACGACACCGCAGCGATGGCACGGTTTGACTCATCGCCCCCACCGTTGGCCTCGGCCGTGGCGGGGGCGCTTCGTCGTTGG
Source organism: Streptomyces mayteni (assembly GCF_054783955.1). Taxonomy (NCBI): domain Bacteria; kingdom Bacillati; phylum Actinomycetota; class Actinomycetes; order Kitasatosporales; family Streptomycetaceae; genus Streptomyces; species Streptomyces mayteni. Next base: position 3,038 of record NZ_BAAGPR010000141.1, read on the forward strand.
CGGCCGAGACGGGGGGAGTTCACGCCAGCGGGCGAGTCACGCGCTGTTATGCCCCGTTGACAGGAACCGCCCCATCGGAGGATTGTCCGCAAAGAGCTGCAACCCAGTCGACAGGAGGACGTCCGATGGCACTACGGTTCATGGGAATCGACCCCGCCACCAACGGCGACCAATGCCCTACCGCATGGGTGGATGACCCGACCGCTGACATCGTGCTGCAGGGGTGGAAGGCTGACGAGGCCACTGAGGCCGAGTGCCTGGAGACCGGCAAGATTCCCGACACCGAGGCCATCATCCGGATCCCCGCCCGCATGGTGCCGATCCTCAGGGAGGCGTGCGATGCCGCAGAAGCAGCCGCTGCCAAGCTTCACCGAGCAGCTAGCTGAGTGCCGCGCCACGGCCGTTCACCTCGAGATGCGGGACGTCTACGGCATCGAGGACGAGGCCGAGGAATTCGCCAGCTGGCGGGCGAGTGGTGGCGGGATGGATCCTGCGTGGGCTGAAGCGCGTCGTGGCTGGCTGGACACCGTGCGAGGAGCGGTTGCCCGTGGGGTGATCATGCGGCGCGCGCGAATCGTCTCCGAGCCCGTGACCGACTACATCCGGTACGAGCACGCCGGGACTCCGTTGAACATCCAGGCCGGCGAGGAGGTCCGCTGGCTGCCCAGGCGGCGGGCGTCGGACATCGCCTTGCCGGGGAACGACTTCTGGTTGTTCGACAACCGCCTGGTCCGCTTCAACCACTTCACCGGCGACGGCGCGAGCGCCGGCCCCGAGGTGGCCGACGACCCGGCCGTCGTCAAGCTTTGCGCCGAGGCGTTCGAGGCGGTATGGGAACGAGCCGCCCCTCACGCCGACTTCAGCGTCTGATCGCCCGCCCGCCGAGCAGCCGCCCGTGCCCGCATCGTCGTCGTCCAGCGTCCAGGAGGCCCGCAGAGCTCTCGCGAAACGCCTGCGGGAGATACGACTCGACGCTGGCCTGACCGGTCGCGAGGTGGCTGCTCGATGCGGCTGGCACCCCGCGAAGACCACGCGACTGGAGCGCGCCCAAGCCGCGCCGTCCGACGCGGACATCCGCGCCTGGTGCAAGGCATGCGGCGCCGAAGCACGCCTCCCCGATCTGATCGCTGCCTCACGAGACGTGGACTCGATGTACATCGAGTGGCGCCGACTGCAACGCGGTGGCCTTCGGCGTCTCCAAGAATCCCGCGTCCCGCTCTACGAGCGCACCAGGCTGTTTCGCACCTACTCTTCCCAGGTCTTCCCTGGCCTGCTCCAGACCCCGGAATACGCGGCCGCCCTGCTGGCGTCGATCTCCGAGTTCCATGGCACTCCGGATGACGTGGCCGAAGCCGTCGAAGCGCGGATGGCCCGCTCGGACATCATCCGGCGGGGGCGACAGCGCTTCGTCATCCTCATCGAGGAGTCGGTCCTGCGGTACCAGCTCGGCGACTCTGCCGTCATGGCTGGCCAACTCGGCGCGCTGCTGTCAGCCATGGCACTGCCCGCGGTCTCACTGGGCATCGTGCCGTTCTCCGCACGGTCGCGAGCGATGTGGGTGACCGAGGCGTTCTCCATGTTCGACGACCAGCGAGTCCATGTCGAACTCCTCACCGCGCAGGTAACCGTGACGGCACCCGGCGAGGTCGAGCTGTACGTCCGGGCGCACGCGCGCTTCCTGGAGCTGGCCGTCCGCGGTGACGAGGCCCGGCGCCTCATCACCGCTGCGATTGACGCCCTCGGGTGAAGAACCGCAATCTTCCGCAACTTCGTAGCGGCTGATCTCCGCCTCTCCCTACGGTCGTGGCGACGCGCTTCCCCTGCTCGGCAAGGAGCGACATGCCCGATGTCTCAGCGCCCTCACCTGAGCCGCCCACCGCCCCTGACTCCGATGACGTCACCGTTGTGACCGGCCTGGAGCAGGCGGTTGATCTCGCGGAGCCGGTCACGTGCCTGTACTGCCACCTGGGCATCGTGTCCGACGACGACCACGCCACCAACTGCCCCTGGCGCCCCGGAAAGGCGGCTGGGTGAGCGTCGAGACCCCAGGGACGAGGACCCGTTGGGCGCGGCACCCGCTGATGGGCCAGCTGGTTACCGACCCCGCCACGGGCAAGGTCGGTCGGCTGGACGGCGTGCTGGAGTTCGTCGCGAACAGCTCCGGCCGGGTCGTCGCGGCCGAGGCGTACGTCCGGCCGGTCGACGGCAGCGGCTGGGAGTGGACGGCCCGCCCCGATCTCCTGGTGGCGGTGACCGATGGCCCGTGAGTGCGCGCGCCACCGCCGCCCACGCCGCGACCCGGTCGGCGTGGCCCTGCTCCTACTGGCCGGCTGGGTCACCGGGTGGCTGTCGGCGGTTCTGGTCCCGGTGGTTCTCCGATGACCGGCGCCGACCGGATACCCGCGCACCCGCAGGAGCAGCTACGCCCCCGGCTCGCGCCGTACCTCAGCACCGAGTGCGAGGTGGCGGACGGGTGCCTGACCGCCGGAGAGGGCGCCTGCGCCGTCGTGATACTCCATGCCTACCGGCTGCACCGCGGCTGCTCGGGCACCTGCCCCTACACCGGCAGGCCGTGCACCTGCCCCTGCCATGGCCCCTGACCCCCTGCCAGGCCCGTGCTGCTGTCCGGGCCGCGGGGACGGCTTGCCCCTCATAGCCCTCGGGGGCGGGCGCTCCGGCCGCCGCTGTGCACGCTGGGCGGCGGCCGGAGCCCAGACTCCCGCACCGGTGCTCACGCCTCGCGAGCAGTCGCACCGGAGCGGGTTGCACCACTCCAACCACCCATGAAGGGATCGAGAGTGAGCACAGCAACCGTAGCGCCGCGCAGCGGGCGTGAACTCGTGGATGACGCCGAGTTCGCCGACGTCGTCGCCACCGTTCTGGACAACAACCCGGGCATGAAGCAGCTGCTCGCCGAACGCATCGTCAGCCAGGCGCTCGCGTTCGTCGCCACCGCGGCGGCCGGCGCCGCCGGCATCGCGCCGAGCCGGGTCGTCGACGAGGGCTGGCACGCCCTGGTCCTCGACACCCAGCTGTACGAGCGGCTGTGTGACCGGCTCGGTGACTATGTCCACCACCAGCCGGAGCGCCCCGGCGCGGCCGGCTACAACCCGGCCTGGCTGGTGCGCACCCGCGAGGCCATCGCCCAGGCCGGGTTCGAGGTGGACCCTGATCTGTGGTCTGGTCCGGACGACGACACGATCAGTGTGGCCGCGCCGGCGCAGCACACGCCGGTGCCGGGGCCGAACTGCGCGCCGATCGTGACCCAGCCCAGGCCCAAGCCCAGCACCCCGAAAACGACGACCGGTACTGTCTGACGTACCACGACAGACTGAAGGGGGCAGGATGAGCTCTCAGGCTGCGGACCGTCCGGAGGAAGGTCCAGAGGACGACGGGGAATCCACGGGTTGGACCGATCCACGGTATGCCGACGTGGTCGCCGGGCTCGATGCCGCGCGGCTGGCGTCGCCGCGTCGTGACGGGTCAGGGTTCCGGGGGTTCGTGTTCGAGCTGCCGGAGGATCGCCGGCCCCCGACGGCCTGAACGCCCCCACTGCGCCCCGCCGCTGGCCCTCCGGCCGCGGTGCGCCAGATGTTGACGGGCGAGTCGCCGACGTCGTAGCCCAGGTCCGTCAGGTCCTGCTGCTTGCGGCTGAGCAGCCCGTAGTAGTCGTCGCGGGCCTCGTCCATGCTCTGGAAGGTCCGGGTGGCTTGGCGCCCGGCCTCGCGGGTGTGGAAGTCCTCGACGTAGGCGCGGATGTCCTCCTCCACGCCGGCCGTCAGCGGAAAGGCCTTGTCGTAGACCTTGATGGTGGAGCCGAGCCGGTCCATCGGCGGTATCGCGTTCAGCTGCTCGATGACGCTCTCGAAATCCCGGTTGGCCTGGTCCTCCTCCCGGTCCACCGCCACGTCGAGGCCGCAGACGCCCTCGATGGCCTCGGTGTGGGCCTCCAGCGTGTCCTCCGCCTCGCCGTGCACCTGGCGCAGCACCCGCGAGATGCCGTCCAGGTCGGCCGCGCCGAGCTTCTCCTGGGTCTCCGCCAGGTGTCGTTCGGCGTTGGCGTAGATGGCCCGTCCGGCGTGGTCGCCGGCGTCCCGCTCGGTCTGGTCGGCGTTGCGAGCCGTGTCGGCGGTGCCCTCGGCCTCGGCGGCGCCGTCGCGGAACGTGGTGGCGAGGACCTCGATCGCGTCCAGCTGGGTATCGGCGCTGAACTCCTGCCGCAGCTTCCACGGGTCCTTGCCGGCCGCCGCGACGACCTCCTGGTTGGTGATGGTGATGGCGGCCACGCTCGTCCCCCGTCTCTCAGATGCCGTCGGCTATCTGTCGCGCCTCGTCGCTGAGTTGGACCTGGCCGACCGCCAACGCGGCCAGCGCGTCCATGTCATCGCCGAGAGCGGCGGCGCCAGTGGCGCCCTCGGCGAGGTCGGTGCGGTCCTCGCCCGCCCGCTGGGCGGCCTTGGCGCGCTCGGCGGCGGTCCGGCCGAGCGCGGCGGTGAAGCCGGCGGCGCCGGCTCCGCCGAACTGGCCGGCGGTGGGCGACACCTGACCGACGCGCCGAGCCAGGGACTCGGCCGCCTCGGCGGTGTCGTGGTGCAGCCCTGCGCCGACCCGGAACTGCTCAGGCAGGTAATGCGTCGAGTCGTCGTCACTCATCACGTCCTCCTCCTCACGCGCCCAGCACGCCACGCCGGGCGCCGGCCGCGCCCGGCGTCGTGCGCCAGGCGCGGGCCGACTCGTTGGCCAGCCGGCGGCTGGCGGCCTCCCGCATCGCCAACTGCCGCGCCATCGTGGCGCGTCGCGACAGGTTCGCGTCGGCCCGCCGGATCAGCCCGATCCTGGTCGGGCCCTCGGGCCGGATCAGGCTGGGCGGGAGCACCCCTCCGTACAACCCGCCCAGCCGGCCGAGGCCCACGCCGGCGGCCGGCGGCCCCGGGCCGAGGCCGGTCCCCGCGAACCGCTGCCCCGAGGTGGTCGGCTCGCCGAAGGGCGCGCCGGTGATCGGGTCCACCCAGCGCGACGTGCCGGGGTCGTACTCGCGGCCGGTGACCGGGTCGACCAGGTGTCCGGTGCCGGGGCTGCGCACCCACCCCTCGAAGTCGCCGGCCTCGGGGCCGAGGACGCTGAGCCTCTCGGGGGCGAGGACGTCGACGCCCCCCTCGGGCGCCGGCACGGCGCCGACCGGGTCCCCTTCCCCGGGCCGCGCCACGTCCCGGTGGCGGCCGCGCTCCGGCGCCGGCGGGGCGGTGTCGCCGGTCACCCGGCCGAAGTCCCCGTCGAGCGTCCGCACCACCGTCACCGCCTCGGCCGTCAGCCACGCCCGCTCGCCCCTCCGCAGCGTGCGCTCACCGGCGGACGGCACGCCCTCGTCCCCGCTCTCCGCCACCTCCGCGTACGCGACCCGCAGCGCCAGCGTCCGCTCGATGGCGCGGGCCGCCGCCTCCGCGGCGGCGGCGAGCCGGCGGGCGGCGCGGGCGGCCATCGCGCCCGCGTCCCCCGCCCAGCCGGCGTGGCCGCGCATCCGGTCGGCGAGCTCGGCGAGCCCCTCGCCCCGCTCGGCGCCGATGTCGGCCGCGGCCCCGGCCAGCCGGTCGTGCTCGGCCGTGCCGGCGCCGGCCACCGCGTCCCAGGCGCCGGCCGCGGCGTGCAGGCGCAGGTGGTCGACGGCGAGGACGCGGGCGATGACCTGGTGGAAGTCCGCGTCCATGCTCATCGCGGCGCCCCCGCCCCGCCGCCCCCGGCGGTGTGGCCGGTGAGCTCGGCGATCCACGCCACCTCGGTGGCGATGTGCCGGATGTCCGCCACCGCGGCGCCGGCGCCGGCCAGCTCGCTCAGCAGGCTCTCGGCCGAGGCGGCGATCGCCGCCTCGGCCCGCGCCCCGCCGGGGAAGTCACCGAAGAGCCCCGCCGCCCCGCCGGCCACCCCGGCGCACGCGTGCCGCATGGCGCCGAGCCGGTCGCTCTCCCCGGCGTACCGCGCGGCGCGCCGCGCGGCGCCGGGGTCCAGGATCCGCTCCCCCGTCGTGTCCACGGGTCAGCGACCACCCATGGCGGCCCTGACCATCGCCTCGCCGCCCGCGTTGCCGATCGCCTGGACCTGGCCCACCGCCTGGTTCTGGGCCAGCACGCTCTCGTCGAAGCCGGCGGACTGGCGCTGGAACTCCTGGTTGCGCTCCTCGAGCGCCTGGCCGATGCTCGCGTCCACCTGGCCCTGCTCGATCAGCCCGAGCAGCTGCTGACGCACGTTGTTCCAGATGTCCTCGTACTCCTGCCGCTGGTTGAGGGTCCCCGTCTGGATGTCCTGGAGGCTCCCGTCCCTGAACCGGATCAGCTCCGTGTTACCGCTCATGTTTCCGCTCTCCTCCGCTCTACCTGGTACTGGTGCTGTCCGTGGGTCAGATGCCGCGCGCGACGGCCATGTCGACGCCGGTGCCGGGGTCGCCGACGCTGGTCACCTGCACGCGGGACAGGGCGGCCTGCGCCTCGGCGTCGGTCTCGCGACCGGCGTTGGCCGTCAGGCCCAGGTCCTGGGAGAGGCCGTCGAGGGCGGTCGCCAGGGCCTGCCCGGCGCGGTTCAGGTCGTCGTAGGTGGACATCGCGGTGGTGGTCCCCGCGCCCTGGTAGGCGTCGCCGATGCTGCCGCTGAAGGCGCCGATCCTCGTGGACACGGCCTCCATGTCGCTGTAGGCCTGGTTGATGATGCCCATCACCCGGTCGACCTCTTCCGGTGCGAGCTTGACCTCTTCGCTCATCGCGTGACTCCCCGTTTCGCGGTGCGTGACCTCTCGGCTCCGGCGGTGCCGCAGCCGCTGTGACGAGGCTGGCCGGCGCGGCGGGTGTCCGGCAACGGAATCCGCCCGTCCCGGACAGTCCCGGACAACCGGACGGCGTCCGTGCAGGTCGGAGGGGGTGCGGCGATCGCGTCCCGGCGTTCGGCCCGGCATTACCTCGCGCGTAATCGACGCGTCCCGCCCCGCACGGGAGGCTCGAGGCATCCCGGAGAGCCCGGGACCCACCCCGTGAGGAGCCCACGATGAGCCCCCCGCAGACCGAGTACGCGACCGTCGTCCAGCGCTACTTCGCCGCCTGGAACGCCGGCACGCCCGAGGAGCGCGAGCTGGCCGTGGCCGCCGCGTTCACCGAGGACGTCACCTACACCGACCCGCTGGCCGACGTCCGGGGCCGGGACGCGCTGGCCGCCCTGATCGGCGGCGTCCGGCAGCGGTTCCCCGGCTTCGAGTTCCGGGTGACCGGCACGCCGGACGGACACCACGGCCTGGTCCGCTTCACCTGGGACCTGGTGGCCCCGGCCGACGGCTCGGCGCCGGTCGCCGGGTTCGACGTCGCCGCCCTGGACGACGCCGGCCGGATCAGGGCCGTCAGCGGCTTTCTCGACCGGGTGCCGCCGCAGGCGTGACGGCGGCGGGCTCCGCGACCAACTCCGGGAGGGCGAGGGCCGTCTCCCGGTCCGCGGGGAGGAAGGTCTCCACGGCGAGCTCGGAGACGGTCACGTCGAGCGGCGTGTTGAACGTGGTGACGGTGGACAGGAAGGACAGCCGCCGGCCCGCCACCGCGATCCGCATCGGCAGCGCGTACCCGGCCGCCCCACCCGCGGCAGGCGCGGCAGGGGCGGCAGGCGGCGCCGGGTAGCCGGCGACCTCCTCGTACACCGCCCGCAGCGCAGGCGACGAGCGCAGCGCCAGGTGGTGGCGCACCCGCCCCAGCAGGTGGTCGCGCCACTCGGCCAGGTTCTCGATCCGCGGCGCGAGGCCCCGGGGGTGCAGGGTGATCCGCAGCGCGTTCAGCGGCGGGCGCAGCAGCTCCTCGTCGACGCCGGCCAGCAGCGCCCGCACCCCGGCGTTGGCGGCCACCACGTCGTGGGTGCCGTCGAGCACGAGCGCGGGATTCGGCTCGTACGCCACAAGCAGCCGGTCGAGTTCGGCCCGGAGCGGGGCCATGGCCGCGTCGCGCAGCGGCGTCTCGGGGTAGGCGGGGGCGTGGCCGGCCGCCACCAGCAGGGTGTTGCGTTCCCGGACCGGCACGTCGAGGTGGTCGGCGAGCCGCAGCACCATGGCCTGGCTCGGCCGGGCCCGGCCGGTCTCCAGGAAGCTGAGGTGGCGGGCCGAGCTGTCGGCCCGCAGCGCCAGCTCAAGCTGGCTGAGCCCGCGCCGCCGGCGCCAGTCCCGCAGCAGGGCGCCGAAGGGGACGTCCGGCGTAACGGGTGCGACCGGGGCGATGCTCATACGCGGACCCTAGCCGTCCGCGCCAGGGGCGCCAGGCCCACCAGGACCCCTTCCCTGAAAGCCATGCCCATGACATTCTTGCGACGCGCGTAGACAGCGCCGTTACGCGCGCCCGCACGCATTCGCATCAGGAAGAGGTCTCCCGCATGCGCGTTCGTCCCCTCCTCGCCGCCCTCGCCCTCGCCGGCGCCGCGCTCACCGCGGCCCCCGCCACCGCCTCGGCGGCGCCGGCCACCCCGGCCGCCTCGGCCGCCCCGGCGTCGACCGTCGCCCCGCTCGCGACGAAGATCAGCCACTCCCAGGCCACCTCGATGTTCTCCTCGGTCGGCATCACCTGGTCGTCCTCGGGCGGCTGTTCCAACCGCAACGTCCCGACCTGCACCTCGTTCGACCAGCTCAACCTCGCCACCGCGCAGGGCGCCCAGACCCTGCGGCGGGCCAGCGGCTGCGCCCTCAACATCACCGGCGGCACCGAGACCGGCCACGCCAGCGGCACCTACAGCCACTGGAACGGCTACAAGCTGGACTACGCGCTCAACAGCTGCGTCAACTCGTACGTCACCAACAACTTCGCCTTCATCGGCTACCGCGGCGACGGCGCAGCCCAGTACCAGTCGGGCTCCGGCAACATCTACGCCCGCGAGGGCAACCACTGGGACGTCACCTACTACAACTGCGGCGGCTGCTGAGCCCGCCCACACCCGGTGCGGCGGGCCGCCGCCCGCCGCACCACGGGGAGCCTGACCGGCGGATAAACGCGATGAGAGGCCCGCTTTCCGCGTGATACGCTGCTCCAGCGACATCACCCCGCCGGTCGGGGGTCGCGACAAGCCGGGTCCTGTGGAGCAGTTTGGAGTGCTCGCCACCCTGTCAAGGTGGAGGCCGCGGGTTCAAATCCCGTCAGGACCGCTTCGGCTGGGTAGCTCAGTTGGTACGAGCGATCGCCTGAAAAGCGATAGGTCGCCGGTTCGACCCCGGCCCCAGCCACCTTCCTTGAACGTCACGAAGAGCCCCGCGGATCGTCTCCGCCGGGGCTCTTTTCCGTGCCCGCCTTCGACGCGGCCCGGCGTGCGCCCGGGCGGCGGTGGCGCAGGGCCCAGAAGACCGCGCAGGAGACCAGCACCCAGCCGGCCAGCACCAGGTACGGCTGGAGGTGCTGGTGCCCGGGGAAGTAGATCGCGGTGTGCTGCGCGTTGACCGAGGCGCCGGGCGGGAGCCAGCGGCCGATGACGCCGAGGGCGGTCGGCAGCAGCGGCCAGGAGACGGCGCCGCCCGACGAGGGGTTGCCCAGCATCACCATCAGGCCCCAGGTGGGCAGCAGCGCCCAGCGGCCGAAGAGGGTGTTGAACATCGCGTAGACCATGCCTGAGGTGAACATGGTGAGCGCCAGGATCCCCCACGACTGCGCCACCGGCATCTCGAGCGCCCCCAGCCACCAGTCCACGACCGCCACGATGGCGAGCGCGCCGAGCGACGCGTAGCCCACCACGAAGGCCACCCGCTCCGCCGGCCCGAGCGCCGGCACGTTGACGGCGAGTTGGACGGTGCCGAGGAAGCCCATGATCACCGCGGCGATGGTGATGTAGAAGACCGCGAGACCGCGCGGGTCGCCGGACTGCAAGGGCTTGATGTCCCTGACCGCGATCTTCACGCCGGCCGCCTTGGCGGCCTGCGGCGCCTGCCTGGCCAGCAGTTCGGCGACGGTGGCGCCGGCGGCGCTGGCCACGTCCATCTGGACGCGGCGGTCCTCGCCGCGGAGGATCGCGAAGACCGACTGCGCCTCGACCGCGTCCACAGCCTGTGGATAGTCGGCGTACCGGTGGATGTCGAGGTCGGCCCCGAGCCCGCGCTCCAGCTCGTCGACGAAGTCGCGGGTCTGGGACGGCAGGTGGCCGACCACCGCCACCGGGACGTGTCGCGGCGTCGGGTTGGCCAGCGCGTAGGTGTAGCAGCCGGCGAAGGCCGCGGCCGAGGCGGCGACGAGCAGCGACACCACGACGGCGGCGAAGTACGGCGTGCGCCGGAAGGCGCGCCAGCGCCCGCCGAGCCCCCGGGTCAGCCGGGGCCACCGCGTCGCCCCTGTCGCCCCTGTCGCGCCTGTCGCGCCTGTCACGCGGCCACGATATGCCCGAAGCCCCCGCGAAGCGGGGCATATGGCGCGAAGCGGGCGACGTGAGCGACGCCACTCCCGACGCGGGAAACGGCTCGCCGCCGGCAGGGCCGAGGTGAGACGCTTGGGTGCGTATGTCTACGCACCCCGCCTCCCTCTCAGCCCTCGCCGACCGGCTGCCCGGGCTCACCCTCCGCGACGAGCGCCGGCTCGGCCGCCGCCTCGAAGGCGCGCGCCGCGTCCGCAAGCCCGCCGCGCAGCAGGCCGTGCTCGCCGAGATCGCCGAGGCCCTCGACGCAGCCGAGTCGTTCGTCGAGGCGCGCCGCGCCGCCGTGCCCGCCATCAGCTATCCGGAACAACTGCCGGTAAGCCAGAAGAAGGACGAGATCCTCGCCGCGATACGCGACCACCAGGTGGTGATCGTCGCCGGCGAGACGGGCTCGGGCAAGACGACCCAGATCCCGAAGATCTGTCTGGAGCTCGGCCGCGGCGTCCGCGGCCTGATCGGCCACACCCAGCCGCGCCGGCTCGCCGCCCGCACCGTCGCCCAGCGCGTCGCCGACGAGCTGCGCACCCCGCTCGGCGAGGCCGTCGGCTTCAAGGTCCGCTTCACCGACCAGGCCAGGGACGACACCCTGGTCAAGCTGATGACGGACGGCATCCTGCTGGCCGAGGTCCAGCACGACCGCGAGCTGCGCCAGTACGACACGATCATCATCGACGAGGCCCACGAGCGCAGCCTCAACATCGACTTCCTGCTCGGCTACCTCGCCCAACTCCTGCCAAGGCGGCCCGACCTGAAGGTCGTCATCACCTCGGCCACCATCGACCCCGAGCGGTTCGCCAGGCACTTCGCGGACGCGGCGGGCGAGCCGGCGCCGATCATCGAGGTGTCGGGCCGCACCTACCCGGTGGAGGTCCGCTACCGGCCGCTCCTCGAGGAGGAGAGCGAGGCGCCCGACCGCGACCAGGTGACGGCGATCTGCGACGCGGTGGACGAGCTCCAGGCCGAGGGCCCTGGCGACATCCTGGTGTTCCTCTCCGGCGAGCGCGAGATCCGGGACACGGCGGACGCGCTGGAGAAGCGGCGGCTGCGGCACACCGAGGTGCTGCCGCTCTTCGCCCGCCTCTCGCACGGCGAGCAGCAGCGGGTGTTCCAGCCACATCCCGGCCGCCGGGTGGTGCTGGCCACCAACGTCGCCGAGACCTCGCTCACGGTGCCCGGCATCAAGTACGTGATCGACCCGGGCACGGCCAGGATCTCCCGCTACAGCCACCGCACCAAGGTGCAGCGGCTGCCGATCGAGCCCGTCTCGCAGGCCAGCGCCAACCAACGCAAGGGCCGCTGCGGCCGCACCAGCGACGGCATCTGCGTCCGGCTCTACGCCGAGGAGGACTTCCTCTCCCGCCCCGAGTTCACGGACGCCGAGATCCTGCGCACCAACCTGGCCTCCGTCATCCTCCAGATGAACGCGGCCGGCCTGGGCGAGATCGAGCGCTTCCCCTTCATCGACCCGCCCGACCACCGCTCGATCAAGGCGGGCGTGCAGCTGCTCGAGGAGCTCGGCGCGCTGGCCGACACCAGGCTGACCGACACGGGCCGGAAGCTGGCCCAGCTGCCGGTCGACCCGCGGCTGGCCCGGATGGTGCTGGAGGCCGGCCGCAACGGCTGCGGCCGCGAGGTGATGGTGATCGCCGCCGCGCTCTCCATCCAGGACCCGCGGGAGCGGCCGAGCGACAAGCAGCAGCAGGCGGACGCCAGGCACCAGCGGTTCCGGGAGGGCCCGGCCGAGGAGTCCGACTTCCTGGCGCTGCTCAACCTCTGGGAGTACGTGCGCGAGCAGCAACGCGCGCTCTCCTCCTCGGCGTTCCGCCGGATGTGCCGCACCGAATTCCTCAACTACCTGCGGATACGCGAGTGGCAGGACATCTACGCGCAGCTGCGGCAGGTCGGCCGCTCGCTCGGCGTGGAAGTGAAGGAGGGCGGCGAGCAGTCGCCTGATCCGGTGCGCGTCCACCAGTCGCTGCTGGCGGGCCTGTTGTCGCACCTGGGCCTGAAGGACACCGAGAAGCACGAGTATCTGGGCGCCCGGGGCGCCAAGTTCGCCGTCTTCCCCGGCTCGGCGCTGTTCAGGAAGCCGCCGCGCTGGGTGATGTCGGCCGAGCTGGTGGAGACGTCCAGGCTGTGGGCCCGGGTCAACGCGCGGATCGAGCCGGAGTGGATCGAGCCGCTGGCCCAGCACCTGGTGAAGCACACCTACAGCGAGCCGCACTGGGAGCAGAAGCAGGCGGCGGTGATGGCGTACGAGCGGGTCACGCTCTACGGCGTGCCGATCGTGGCGCAGCGCAAGGTCAACTACGGCCGGATCGACGCCGAGACCTCCCGCGACCTGTTCATCCGCAACGCGCTGGTGGAGGGCGACTGGAAGACCTCGCACCAGTTCTTCCACGACAACCGCAGGCTGCTCGCCGAGGTCGAGGAGCTGGAACACCGGGCCAGGCGGCGGGACATCCTGGTCGACGACGAGACGCTGTACGACTTCTACGAGCAGCGGGTGCCGGAGTTCGTGGTCTCCGGGGCGCACTTCGACTCCTGGTGGAAGAAGAAGCGGCGGGACGAGCCCGACCTGCTGAACTTCGAGAAGTCCATGCTCATCAACGAGCGGGCTGGTCGGGTCACCAAGGACGACTACCCGGACACCTGGCGGCAGGGCGGGCTCTCGCTGCGGGTCACCTACCAGTTCGAGCCGGGCGCCGACGCGGACGGCGTCACCGTCCATGTGCCGCTCCAGGTGCTGAACCAGATCACCGACGAGGGCTTCGACTGGCAGATCCCCGGCCTGCGCGAGCAGTTGGTCACGGAGATGATCAGGTCGCTGCCGAAGCCGATCAGGCGGCACTGTGTCCCGGCGCCCGACGTGGCACGGCGGTTCCTCGCCGAGGTGGGCCAGGAGCCGCCCGGCGAGCCGCTGCGGGTGGTGATGGCCAGGGAGCTGACCCGGCTCACCGGCGTCCGGGTCACCGCGGACGACTTCGACGAGAGCCGGATTCCCGACCATCTGCGGATCACCTTCCGCGGCGTGGACGAACGCCGTCGCCGGGCCTCCGCTGACGCGGAGGACAAGGACCTGGGGACGCTCAGGGAGCGGCTGCGGCCGCTGGCGCGGCAGGCGCTGGACCGCGCCTTCGCCGCGGAGGCTCGGGCCGCCGGGCCGAACGCCGCGAGCCCGGCCTCGGCCAGCCGCGGCGGC
>NZ_BAAGPR010000142.1:0-16126 GCF_054783955.1 Streptomyces mayteni
CTCCGTCCTCTCCTCGCCCCCCGGGCCGCGCCCCCTCCACCGGCGCCGAGCCGCTGGAGCGGCTCGCCTCCTCGGCCCGCCGCCGCACCGGGCGGTGGCGTGAAGGGACGACCGCCCTGCCCGGCCTCGTGCAGCGCGAACCGGTTGGCCACGGTGGCCCGCCTGGCCAGGTTGCGGGCGGCCTGCTGCGCCATCTGCCCGCGCGCGGGCCCCGAGTTGCCGACGCTCGGCGGCATGATGCCGTTGTACAGGTTGGCCAGACCGCCGGCGGCCGCGCCGATGCCCGCGAGACCACCGGTGGTGGCCACCACGCCGGGACCGCCGCCGATGCCGGACAGCCGCGTCGCGTACTCGGTGACCTCACCGAACGGCTCCCCGGTGACCGGATCGATCCACCGGCCGGCCTGGGGGTCGAACTCCCTGCCGGTCGCCGGATCGACGAGATGCCCGGTGTTGGGGCTCTCCACCCAGCCCGCGAAGTCCCCTCGTTCGGGGCCCTGCACGCTGGCCCCCGGGTACTCCCCCGAGCCGATGACGCTGCCGTTGGGCGCCTGGTAGTCGGGCTGTGTGACGGCACCGCCGACGGGACCACCGCCGGCCACGCCACCACCGCCCGCGAAGCCGCCACCACCGGCCACGGCACCGCCGCCACCCACGACGCCACCACCGCCGCCGCCTCCGCCACCACCGGCGGCGGCCGCGGAGAAGGTGTTGTCACCGGCGCCGCCCTCGGGCGCCGGCGGCGGCTCCGCCCCGATGACCCGGGCGAACTCGTCGCCCAGCGCATCCAGTTCGGCCTCGGCCTGCTGCCGCAGCATCTCCCGCCGATCGTTCGCGACCTCGTTGGTACGGAGCACGCCCATACCGACGTCGATCGCCTCGATCCGCTGCTCCTCCCAGGTGTTGACCTCGGAGTACTCGACATCCAGCTCGACGGCGCGTTCCGTCGCCTGCGCCGAGCGCTCACCGGCCCGCGACAACTGGTCGGCGATCTGCTGGGCCACGGCCCCCGCGCCCTCGGCCCAACCGCTGACGGCGTTCATCCGGTCGGCGAGCTCGAGCAGGCCGAGCCCCTCCTGGGACTCGGTCTCGCTCGCGGAGCCGGACAGCGCGCCGCTCTCCGCGCCGGCCGCCCTGGCCAACGCCATCCAGGCACCCGCCGCCGCCCGCATGTGGAAGTAGCGGGCGCTCATAATGTCGTTGATCGACTTGTAGAACGCTTGCTCGTTACCGGCCACGGCCGATCACCTGCCCGGGATGATCAGGGTGGACCGCCGGTACTCGCGCGGCCTCGTCGGGTGGTTCTCCTCCATGCGGTCGTCGAAGCTGCTGACGTCCTTGAGCTGAACCTTCCCCAGCTCGACCTCGGCGGCCTCGTCGGTGTCCTCACCGATGCCGGCCGCCTCGGCGGCGCTGAGCCGGATGTCGTCCACGGTGCGCCCGCTGCGCTGCAACTCCCTGAGCATGGCGCGGGCCGCGGTCTCCAGCGCCGCGGACGCCTTGGCCGCGTTCGGCACGTCGCCGAACATCGTGACGTCGGAGGCGATCTGCGCGAAGCTGGTCCGCATCGCCAGAAGTCCGTCGCGGTCCGAGGCACCTCTCTCGGCGCCGTTGAGGGCGCCGATGTTCAACGTGGTCATGTGCCCAACTCCCCGTGAATGGGCGCCGTCAGGCCCCGCCCCGTGCCGCACGCAGCATGGCCCGCTTGCCTTCGTCGAAGGTGTTGCCGACATTGCGCGTGGCGGCGTTCTGGGCGATGACGCTGTCGTCGAACCCGGTGGCTTCGCGCCGGAACTGCTGGTTACGCTCCTCCAGGACCGCGCCGATCTGGGCGTCGACCAGATCTTGCGCTATCAGGCCGAGGAGCTGGTTGCGCACGTCGTCCCAGATGGCGATGTACCGCTCCTGCTGGGATGTGGTCTGGGTCTGGATCGCTTCCATCTGCTCGGGACGGTAATGGATCAGATCGTCGTTCGGCATGACAACTCCTTCTACTCTCTCGCTGGGTACTCGTGTGCCGGCTGACGATCAGATCGCCTGAGAAATCCGCGGGTCGTAGACGGTGACCTGGTTGAGGGTCGACTCCGCGTCGGCGTCGGTCTCACGACCGGTGGTCGCGGTCAGGCCGAGGTCCTGGGAGAGGCCGTTGAGCGCTTCGGCCAGCGCCTGGCCTGCCCGGCCGAGCCCCTCGTAGGTCTCGATACCACGCGCGGTACCCCCGCCGCGGTAGGCGGTGCCGAAGGTGGCCGCGTGTCCACCGAGGCCGCCGGCCACCTCGTCCATGTCGGTGCGGGCCTCGTCGAGGATCCGCATGACGCGATCGACCTCTGCGGGCGACAGCTTGACTTCTGGCTCCATCGTTCCCTCACTTTCGCACTCTGCTGGTCGGGCAGCGATGCCGTGATTCGTGAAGGCACACGCCCCCGCATGCCTCGCCCATGATCCGACAGGGTCGGTGTGGGCACATCAAAGATCTCGTATCAGTTGTGTAGCAAACAGCCGAACGCCACGGGCTGACATCCCAAGTCAGGGTGGTGGCCGCCCGGTTGCGTGATGTGTTGGCCGTAACACACCACCCGCGCGCATACGGTAGCGCCTGCGATCGGCACGCTACCTCAGAGGAACCTCAAGGCTCAGCAAAACCTCAACTACCCAGCGCGAGCGGGTTGCAACCGCACATGGAGTCAGCCGCCGAACGCGCCACCGCGCACGGCCGCGACGAACGACGACCAGCCGCCAACGGCGAAGGCGAGCACGGGGCCGTGAGCGTCCTTGCTGTCCCGCACGGGGACAACGGAGGCGACGCCATCAGCGACTTCGAGGCACGCGCCTCCGTCCGAGTTGCTATGAGAACTCTTGCGCCATGTGCCGGCGCTCAGGTCGAGGGATCGCATGGCACTTCCTCCAACATGCCCAGGATGAACTTCCGCGACTCGACCGGGGGAAGGGCCAGGTCGCGTACCGCATCGTATGCACGTTGCAGTCGATCAACTGGGCCGTGTTCCTCGACGAGTTCGCCCCGGTGGGCGTTCTCGGTGTACGCAACGGTACGCCCGCCCAGCATGCGCAGGAACCAGACGTCGGTGCCGTCCAGTCCGTACAGCCCAGCCTCGAACGGCAGGACGTGAATCGTCACGTTTCGCCGCTCACACATCTCCGCCAGGTGCTCCAACTGTGGCCGCCACTCCCCCGCAGTGCGTAGCCGCGTCCGTAGCACTGCCTCCGACAGGATCGTCCGGAACGGCGGTGCGTCATCGCCCTCGAGAAGATCGCGTCGACTCATCCGTGCCTCAACTTGCTGTTCCAGCTCCTGCCCCCTGAGCCCACCCGACACCAGCAACTCCCTCGCGTATTCCGGCGTCTGAAGCAACCCGGGCAGCACGCTCACCGCGAAGTGCGAGATGCCGGTCGCCTCCGCCTCCAGCGCCATGTAGCGCTGGTACTGCTCGCGGAACTGAGACTTGTCGCTCACCGCCAGCTCCCACAGGGCCAGCAACAACCCCGGTGTCCCGTAGTACACGTCGAGCGCCTGGACGACCTCCGGGCCGCCGAGCGTCTCGCCCTTCTCCATCTTGCCGAACAACGACCAGTCCCAGCCCAGCCGTTCGCCCAGCCGCCGCAGGCTGTCGCCGCGCTCGGCCCGCAGCCGGCGCAGCTCCTCAGCGAAGCGTGCGCGTGGCTCTCGACTCCGGCCGGTGATCACTCGTCTCATCGGCATGAGCGCCTCCCGTGGAACGTGTGGAACGTGCCCCGCCCGCCCGGGAAGCCCGGCCCGCTCTCCGGCGTGCCCACCCCACCGCGGACGCATTCTCGTAATGGCTCCGTCGCGCACGGTACTTCGATCATGTCGCCGGAGCCGGGAATCCGCGTGAGTGGCACCCGAAGGAGTGAGCGAATCATGACGGTCGGGGACGAACCTGCCGTGGGCGCGACCGTGTACGACACGTCGCGTGACCGGGTCGGCGTCGTCATGGGGCACGTCGGCCCCTGCTACCAGCTCCGCCCGCTGGGCGGCGGACGCGAGTGGGACGCCGCCCCGGGCGACATCCGCGCCATAAGCCCGGCGGAGGTGCTCCACGCCCGCCTCGCGGTGGTGAACGCGCGGAGCAGCAACCCGACCCGCTGAGCGAGGCGGCTATCTCACGCGTAGGGGTTGATCGAGAACTCCGGTTCGTCACTGGGGAAGTCCTCGGGGAAGCAGCGGACGCGCAGCGCTCCCGTCAACAGGTCCAGGATGATCCTGGTCGAGCTTCCCTCCAGCAGAGCGAAGTCCAGCTGGCCGGTCTCGATGATCAGGGTCGGCCAGGCACCGGGATCGCCGACCGGGACCCAGAGGAGGGCGTCGCCGTTGTCGGTGCCACCCCACTGCACGAGTTCGTCAGGGCCGAGGCCGTACACGCGCAACGCCTCGCGGATCTCGGCGATCCTCATTCCCCGCAGGATGGCCCGCATGGAGTCGGTGGCCGCGACGATGTCCTGGTGCGGGTTCTCGGCGCCGAGCCCGTAGATCCACAGGAACTCGTCGAAGCAGCCGACTCCGTAGGTGTCGACGAGGGCCCGGTGGCTTTCCGGGATGGTGGGACGCACCGTCTGTTCCCCGGAGAGGACGGGACGAACGGGTGTGGCCGGCGGCGGGCAGAGCGTGGTGAGATCGGGGAGATCTCCGGTCGACAGGTCCGCCATCGATAGTGCCCTCTCATATGTTGGGGATTCTTTCGCGGAACGACCAGCCGAAGTCGTCGACCGCCTCGATGAGGATATGACTCGGAATGTCCGCGGTCGCACTCGCGTACTCGGGGGTCACGCTCATGATGACCGTGTTGCCGGTGTTCCGCACGTGGTCGGCGATCTGGTTCTCCGCGACGGTGATGAACTGGTTGTTCTGCGTCTGGCTCTGGGTGACCAGGTTGCGCATGTCACGGCCGTCCCCTCCGAACTGCCTGCCGATCAGGTGCCCGCGGCTGTGGCCCGCCACGTCGCCGCCGAAGCCCGGTGGCGCGTAGCGGCGGCCGCGACCCGCGGGGGATCCGATGAGGTTGTTGGCCGCGTCCTGCAGCACCTGCGGCGTCACCTCGGCGTAGGCGGCGCCGCGCTGCCCGTTGGGACCGATCTCGCTGTAGTAGGGCGAGAGGCCGAGCGGGTCCATCGTGGTGTGCGGGTTGTGGACGTACGTGGCCGGGTTGGGGGCCGGGGCGAGGCCGAGGGGGTCCGGGGAGAGGTAGCGCGCGGTCTCGGGGTCGTAGTGACGGAAGTAGTTGTAGTGCAGGCCGGTCTCGGGGTCGAAGTACTGGCCCGGGAAACGCAGCGGGGTGTAGGCGGCGGAGTCCGCGTTCCAGGCCGTGTGGCCCCACAGGGTGGAGCGCGTGCGCCAGGCGATCTCCCCGAACTCGTCGACGAGTTCCGTCGGGGTGCCGACGAGGTCGGTGACGATGGCGAAGAAGCGCGAGTCGACGTCCGCCTGCGGGGCGTCGCGGGTGATGACGCGTTCCGTCTGGGTGATCGGGCGGATCCCGTCGTGCTCCCAGGTCAGCGTCACGGCATGGGCGCTGGATGGCGAGTGTGTGGTCTGCTCGCAGAGCGTGACGCCGTCCCAGGTGAAGTCGACCTGTTCCAGGACCGTGTGGCCGTCGGCGGCCAGCCGCTGCTTGGCGGTGCGTCGACCTAGGGGATCGTAGAGATAGCGCCACTGGGTGCTGTCCGGTGTGACCACCGCGGTCAGGCGGTCCTCGTCGTCCCAGGTGTAGTGCCAGACCGCGGGTTTGCGGGACGGGCGGGCCTGCCGGCGCACGGTGACCCTGCCCAACTGGTCATGCTCGTAGTGGGTGTTGCCGGCACGGGTGATGCGCGTCCCGACGTAGTCGCGTGCGCCGGTCGCCTCCGAATGGCCCGTGTGGTCGGCGGGCCAGGACGCGTCGGTCTGGTTTCCGGCCGCGTCGTAGGCGTAGCGCTCGGACCAGTTGTGTCCGTCGACGGCCGTGACCCGGTTGGCCTGGTCGAGCACGAAGCGACGGCTGCCGGACAGTTGGTCGTCGATCCCGACGAGGACGCCGTCCTCGGCATAGGAGTAGGAGCGGTGCTGCACCCGGCGCCCGTCGCTCGCCGACACCGACTGCTCGATGAGGCGACCGAGTTCGTCGAGGCCGTGGGTCAGCGTGGCACCCTGGCCGAAGCGACGCGTCGTCTCCCGGCCGGACCAGTCGTGAGCGAAGCGCACCGTACGCCCTGAGGTGTCGAGACGGGTACGGTTGCCGGCCGCGTCGTAGGTCCAGGCCGTGGTCGCGCCGCTGGGGGTGGTGCGGCCGACGCGGCGGCCCAGTTCGTCGTGGACGTATCGGAGGGTGCGGCCGTTCACGGTCTCGGACCGCAGCGACCCGTTAGCGTCCCGTTCCAGGGAGAGAGTGGTGCCCGGGGCCGCCGCCTCGGTCAGGCGGCCGTTGGCGTCGTAGGTGAACGTGGTGAGCTGGCCCGCGCTGTCCTTGCGCTTCATGCGGCCCATGGAGTCGTATGCGAAGTGGGTTGTACGGCCGAGGGCGTTGGTGCGAGCCGCCAGGCGGCCGGTGGCATCGTGGGCGTAGTGCAGGGTGCGGTCGTCGAAGTCGGTCTCCGAAACGAGACGGCCGGCCGCGTCGTAGGTGTAGGTCCAGGTCAGTCCCTGGGGATCGGTGACCTGGGTGAGACGCAGGCTCGCATCGTGCGTGAACGTGTAGCGCACACCGTCGGGCCCGATGCGGGCGGTCGGCACGTCGAAGTGGGTGTACTCGAAACGGGACACCTGGCCGGTTGGCGTGGTGTGGCTCGTGCAGTTCCCCTCACCGTCGTACGTCCAGCTCTCCACGGCGCCGTCCGCCGTGGCCCGGCGCAGCAGACGGCCTTCGGTCGACCAGGTCAGGCGGGTGGTGTTCCCCTCGGCGTCGGTGAAGGCGACGATGCGGCCGAAGGCGTCGTGCCGCCATGCCTGGGTGGGGGCCGTCTTGGAGAGCCGTCCCTCACCGGTGGGGGACGGTGTGGTCGCGAGTGTGGGGAGCCCCGCGTCGTTGCAGCGCACCGTCCGGCGGTTCGCCAGCGCGTCAAACACCTCCGTGACACGCCCGGTTCCGTCGTAGGCGTACCGGGTGGTCGCGCCGGCGGGTTCGCTGACGGCGACGCAGTTCCCGCGCTCGTCGTAGGCACGTCGTGTGGTGCCTCCGTCGGGGAGGGTGACTGCGGACAGACGGCCCAGGTCGTCATAGGCGAAGCGGGTCTCCGTCCCGTCCGGGTACGTGATGACGGAGGGCATGCCGGTGGGATCGGTGACGAAACGCGTGGTGTGGCCGAGCGGATCGGTCTGGGCCACGGGATGGTGGTTGGCGTCGTACTCGGTGCGGGTGGTGTGGCCGAGCGGATCGATCTCCGCGATGACCTGGTGTTTCTCGTTCGTCACGAACCGGGTGACGGCGCCCTCGGCGGTGGTCAGGACAGTGACGGACGCGTCAGGCCACTCAGCGTCGGTGCGGTCGTAGGCGATGGCGACGGTGATGTGGCCCGCCTCGCCTCCTTCGGCGACGCAGCGGTCCTGTTCGTCGTAGGTGTAGTCGTAGCGTCGGTCGTTCCGGTCGGTCCAGGAGGTGACGCGCAGTCGCTCGTCGTAGGTGAAGCGCAGGGAGAGGCCGGAGGAGTCGATGTCCTCGGTCAGGTTGCCTTCGGAGTAACCGAAGCGTTTGATCACCGCGTCGGAGCCGTCGTCGGCGGCGTTCGCCAGGGCGAGGGTGGTGACCCGGCCGAGGTGGGTGGTGAGGGTGAGGTGGTAGCCGCCGGAGTGGCGGATCGCGGTGGGGGAGCCCTCGGGGTCGTAGTCGATGTCGACGCGGTTGCCGTTGCGGTCGGATATGCCGAGGAGGCGGCACTCGCCGCGGTCGTCGGGGTGGCGGAAGTGGCGGCTGTGGCCGGTGATCGGTTCGGTGAGCGTGTAGCCGCCGTCCGGCGAGCGCGTGAGGGGCCAGCGGGGGCCGACGCCCGGCAGGATGGAACCGGCGGTCTCGTCCAGGTGGGGGTAGGCGAGGATCATGCCGTCCTCGGCGACGAACACCACGCCCTCGTCGTCCACTTCGAGGCGCTGGTCGAGGGTGGAGGACCACGAGGGGCCGAACCACCGCCCGGTCCGGTAGCCGGACTGGAGGCGGCGGGTGAACGCGAACGCCAGCGTGCCGGGCAGCGTCAGGTCGGTCTGCGGCAGGTACATGTGGCCGGTGGCCATGTCCACCGGGTCGGTGCCGCCACTGCGGATGAGGTTCCGACCCCGGGCGTAGGCGGACTGCATGCCGTCCGCGATCATCGTCCGCCCCCGGGTGGCCAGGCCCCGCAGTCCCTGCCCCATGCCGCGCAGGCCCATGGTGCCGAGGGAGCGCATGCCGCGGGCGAGGCCGCCGAGGGTGGTGAGCCCCTTCATGCCCGGGATGCAGTCCAAAGCCGCGAAGGCGACGTCCCACAGGGACGCCCGGCCGTTGGCGTAGTCGTAGAGGGTGTCGGCCAACACCACCAGGGCGGCGGCGAGGACGACCCAGGCCAGCGGGCCGCCGATGATCATCACCACGATGCCGAGCACCGCGACGACGACCTTGCATATCTCGACGATGGTGTCCCAGTTCTCGGACACCCAGTGGATCGCGTCCTCCCACCAACGCCGGTTCTGGATACCCGCGTCGGACGCCTCGTCGATCCCGTCGGCACAGGTGCGGGCCGCGTCCTCCCGCATCTCCTTCGCCTGCCGGGCCAACTCCCGCGCCGCCGACAGCGCCTCCTCGGCCGCGTCCACCCGGCCCTGGGCATCCGAGGCAGCGCCCTCAGCGGCGTTCGCGTCACGCGTCGCCGCCCTGACCTCCGCCTCGGACGGCGGCTCCACGTTCTCCCGCTCGCCCTCACGCTCCAGACGGTCGGCCTCGTCACCGGCCCGCGACACCCAGTCCTGCGCGTCACTCAACGCGCCCTGCGCCGACGACAGGTCGGCCTGCGCGGCGATCGCCCGGTCCAACGCCCGGTCGGCCATGCCCTGCGCGTTCTCCAGCGTCGGCCAGTACGACTGCAACGCCTGCGCGGCCAGGTCGTAGGAGGTCTGGAGCTTCTCCAGATTGCCCGGCACTCCGTCGAACTCCGACCGGAACGCCTCAGCCGACAACCCCGCCCAGTCCATCACCGCCCGGTCCTCGGACATGCCACGGACCTGGCCCAGCGCCTCGCCCACGTCATCCGCGAACGACTGGAGCTGGTCGGCCAGCGTCCGCACCTCCTCGGGATTCCCCGGAGTCGGATCCGAGTCCATGTCGACCGGACTCCAGTCAGACGACCGCCCCATCCCCCACACCCCCGTGCACAACGACGATCAGAAACCGCGATCCGCTCACGCTAGGGACGGTCGACGCGTCGCGCCATGGCGGATCTGTCACAGGTCATCGCCAGTTCAACCGGCGCGGCGCCCCTCGGCAGGGGCACGGGGCAGGGCTCAGCGCCGCGTCTTCGCCGCCGGTTCGAGGATGGCCACGCACTCCAGGTGGTGGGTCATCGGGAACAGGTCGAAGGCCCGGATGAAGCGGGGGAGGTAGCCGGCGTCGCGGAAGTGGGCGAGGTCGCGGGCGAGGGCGGCCGGGTCGCAGGCGACGTAGGCGATGCGGCGGGCGCCGAGGGGGGCGATGTGCCGGACGACGTCGCGGCCGGCGCCGGCGCGGGGTGGGTCGAGGACGATCAGGTCGGCCTCGGTGATCCCGGTGCGCGGCAACACCCGCTCCACCGTGCCGTGTTCGATCCGGACCCGGGGGAAGTCGGCCAGGTTGTGGCGGGCGTCCTCGACGGCGCGCTTGGACGCCTCGATGCCGAGGACGGCGCCCCGCTCGCCCATCCGGTCGGCCAGCGCGCCGGCGAAGAGGCCAGCGCCGCAGTAGAGGTCGATGGCGGTCTCGCCGCGGCGCGGGGTGAGGCCGCGCATCACCGCGTCCACCAGCACCCCGGCCGCCTGGTGGTGCACCTGCCAGAAGCCGCCGCCGCCGACCCGCCAGGTGCGGTCGTCGGCCCGCTCCCGGACGAAGGCCCGGCCGTGCACCCGGTGCAGCGCCTGCGGGCCGCGCCCGCGCTCCTCCTCGGCGCGCATTACGGAGACCGGCCGGTCCAGCTCCACCAGCGGCAGCCGGCCGCCGGGGCGCGGCGTGAGCACCACCATGCGGTCGTTCGAGCCGGTGGCGGCGACGGCCTCCACGGTCGCCATGTCCGGCCAACTGCGGGCCTCGACGCCCAGTTCGGTGACGGCCTCGGCGGCGATCAGGCAGCGGTCGATCGGCTCCACCTCGTGCGAGCGGTGCCGGCGCAGCCCGGCCCGGCCCTCGTCGTCGATCGCGTACTGGACCCGGGTGCGCCAGGCGGGCACCTCGCCGGGCTCCACCTTGTCGCCGGGGGCCGGCTCGACGGTGCCGTCCCAGCCGGCCTCCTCCGGGGTCAGCCCGGCGAGCTTGGCCAACTGCTCGGCCAGCACCTCGCCCTTGAGCCGACGCTGGGCGCCCGGCTTGACGTGCTGCCAGTCGCAGCCGCCGCACCGCCCGGGGGCGGCGTAGGGGCAGGGCGCGGGCACCCGGTCCTTGGCGGGCTCCAGGATCTCGACGGCGTCGGCGCGTAGGAAACGGGAGTCCTCGCGGCCCTCGGTGACCCGGGCGACGACGCGCTCGCCAGGCAGCGTGTGCCGGACGAAGAGGACCCGCCCCTCGGCGGTGCGGGCCACGCAGTGGCCGCCGTGCGCCACCGGGCCGACCTCGACCTCGTACTCCTGGCCGGCGAGCGACGCCGCGGTGGGCGTCGTGGGGGACGAGTCCGTGCTGGCCATGGGGGGGTCGGGCTCCTGTGGGTGGAAGGGGAGGCGGACGCGGGTCCTGTCCTGTCGATCTTGTCGGATCAGCCCGCGGCGTCAGATGCGGTCAATCGCAAGGCGCCGGATCGCAGCTCATACGTGGCCGTATTCGCGCGATTCGGTAACGCGGCGAGTGGCCGTAGCTGGCGTCGCGGGCCCGGCAAGATCGGCAGGACAGGGCCCAGTCTACGGCCGGCGTCGATGCTCCTCGGAACCGCCGCCGTCCCGGTGGGACCGGTGCGGCCAGTGCGGGACGTGCGGGAGATGCGGGAGGTGCGGTCGGTGGAAGCCCCGCCGCACGTGGCCCGGCGGGTGGAAGGGGGCGCGGCGCTTCAGCCGTGCCCTGGCCGCCTCGGCCGAGCTGAGCTGCCACGGCACCGAGGTGACCGTCACGCCCGGCGTCAGCAGCAGCCGGCCCTTGAGCCGCAGCGCGCTCTGGTTGTGCAGCAGCGCCTCGTACCAGCGGCCCACCACGTACTCGGGGATGATCACGCTCACCACGTCGTTCGGGTGCCGGTGGCGCAGCTCCTTCACGAAGCCGACGAAGGGGTGGGTGATCTCCCGGTAGGGGGCCTCCAGCACCTTGAGCGGCACGTCGAGGTCCCAGCGCCGCCACTCGGCCCTGAGGGCGTCGGCCTCCTCGGGGTCGACGGCGATGGTGACCGCCACCAGGCTGTCGGCGCGCAGCAGCTTGGCGTAGGAGAGGGCGCGCAGCGTCGGCTTGTGGATCTTGGAGACGAGGACGACCGCGTGCACCTGGGAGGCGCGCACGTCGGGGCGCTTCTCCGACGGGTCGAGGGCGAGTTCGTCCGCGACCCGGTCGTAGTGCCGGCGGATGGCGTTCATCAGGGAATAGAAGAGCGCCATGCCAACCAGCGACACCCAGGCGCCCTGGGTGAACTTGGTCAGCACCACGATGGCGAGCACCAGCGCGCAGAGGCCGGCGCCGAAGCCGTTGAGCGCCCTGGCCCTGGCCATCCGGCGGCGCGCCCGGCGGTCGGTCTCGGTGGCGAGCAGCCGGTTCCAGTGCCGGACCATGCCGCTCTGGCTGCCGGTGAAGGAGACGAAGACGCCGACGATGTAGAGCTGGATCAGCTGGTTGACGTTGGCGTTGAAGACGGCGACGAGCAGCGCGGCGAGCAGGGTGAGGAAGGCGATGCCGTTGCTGAAGGCGAGCCGGTCGCCGCGGGTGTGGAGTTGGCGGGGCAGGTAGCGGTCCTGGGCGAGGATCGCGCCGAGCACCGGGAAGCCGTTGTAGGCGGTGTTGGCGGCCAGGAAGAGGACCAGGGCGGTGGCGGCGGCCAGCACGAAGAACAGGAAGGAGCCGCTGCCGAAGACGGCGGCCCCGACCTGGGCGATGACCGGCTCCTGGTGGTAGCCGTCGCCGGCCGGGCGGCCGTCGATCAGCAGGTCGCGGGCCGGGTTCTCGGCCATGTGCACGTCGGTGTGCAGGGCGAGGGCCATCACCCCGAGGAACATGGTGGTGGCCAGCGTGCCCATGATGAGCAGCGTGGTGGCCGCGTTGCGCTCCTTGGGCTCCCGGAAGGCCGGCACCCCGTTGCTGATGGCCTCGACGCCGGTGAGCGCCGCGCAGCCCGAGGAGAAGGCGCGGAGCAGCAGGAAGCCCATGGCGAAGGCCGAGAGGCCGGTCTGCTCGGGCACGATCTCGAAGTGGGCGGTGGGGGCGCGCATGTGGTCGTCGAGCACCAGCCAGCGGAACCCGCCCCACGCCACGGTGCCGAGCACGGCGACGACGAAGGCGTAGGTGGGGATGGCGAACAGGGTGCCGGACTCCTTGACGCCGCGCAGGTTGAGCAGCATCAGCAGGACGATCACCACGAACGCGGCGAGCACGGCGTGGTCCTTGACGACGCTGATCGCGGAGCCCAGGTTGTCGATGCCGGCCGAGACGGAGACGGCGACGGTCAGCACGTAGTCGACGAGCAGCGCGCTGCCGACCGTGAGCCCGGCCCGGCGGCCGAAGTTGCCTGACACCACCGCGTAGGCGCCGCCGCCCCCCGGATAGGCGTGCACGGTCTGCCGGTAGGACGCCACCACGGTGATCATCAGCACCACGATGGCGAGGGTGATCCAGCCGCTGTGGTGGTAGGCGGAGAGGCCGGCGATGGAGAGGATCAGCAGGACCTCGCCCGGCGCGTAGGCCACGGACGAGAGGGGGTCGGAGGCGAAGACCGGGAGGGCGATGCGCTTGGGCAACAGGGTCTCGCGCAGGGTGTCGCTGCGCAGCGCGCGGCCCAACAGGACGCGCTTGGTGACCGCCATGCGGCCACGTTACGCCCGGTGGCCCCCTGAAACGGACAGCCGCCCGGAGGCCCGGTAGCGTGGTGCGCTGCGAAGCCCCTGTAGGACGCGAAGACCTGTACGACGCGATGTCCCTGCCCGACCGGCAGGACGCTCGACCTAGGCACGGAGACCGATGCACATCGTGATCATGGGATGCGGGCGGGTCGGCGCCGCCCTCGCCCAGACCCTGGAGGAACGGGGGCACTCGGTCGCCGTCATCGACCGGGACCCCACGGCCTTCCGCCGTCTCGGCTCACGGTTCGCCGGCCGTCGCGTCACCGGGCTCGGCTTCGACCGCGGCACGCTCACCGAGGCGGGCGTGCAGGACGCCGGGGCCTTCGCGGCGGTCAGCAGCGGCGACAACTCCAACATCATCGCGGCCCGGGTGGCGCGCGAGGTCTTCGGCGTGGAGAACGTCACGGCCCGCATCTACGACCCGCGCCGGGCCGAGGTGTACGAGCGGTTCGGGATCCCGACCGTGGCGACCGTGCGCTGGACCGCGGACCAGATGCTGCGGCGGCTGCTGCCGTCCGGCGCCGAACCGCTGTGGCGGGACCCGTCGGGCGGGGTGCAGCTCTCCGAGGTGCACGTGGCGCTGAGCTGGGTCGGCCGCCGGGTCAGCGAGTTCCAGGAGCACACGGGCGTCCGGGTCGCGTTCCTGACCCGGCTGGGCGAGGCGATGCTGCCGACCGCGAGCACGGTCCTCCAGGAGGGTGATCTGGTGCACGTGATGATGTACGGCGACCGGGTGGCCGAGGTCGAGGCCGCCTGCCTGCGGGGACCTGAGGAGCCGGCATGAGAGTCGTGATCGCCGGGGCCGGCGCGGTGGGCCGGTCGGTGGCCAGGGAGCTGCTGGAGAACGGCCACGAGGTGCTGTTGATCGACAAGTCGCCGGAGGCGGTCTCCGTGGTGCGGGTGCCGGAGGCCGAGTGGCTGCTGGCGGACGCCTGCGAGATCACGACGCTCGACGAGGCGGCGCTGGAACGTTGCCAGGTGGTGATCGCGGCGAGCGGCGACGACAAGGTCAACCTGGTGGTGTCGCTGCTCGCGAAGACCGAGTACGGGGTGCCGCGGGTGGTGGCCAGGGTCAACCACCCCAACAACGAGTGGCTGTTCAACGACTCCTGGGGCGTCGACGTCGCCGTCTCCACGCCGCGGCTGATGTCCGCGCTGGTGGAGGAGGCGGTGAGCGTCGGCGACCTGGTGCGGCTGATGCGGTTCAGTCAGGGTGACGCCAACCTGATGGAACTGACGCTGCCGGAGGGCGCCGCGCTGGTCGGCACCCGGGTGGGCGAGGTGGCCTGGCCGCAGGACACGGCGCTGGTGACGATCATCCGCGGCTCGCGGGTGCTGATCCCCGACCCGGACGACGCGCTGGCGGCGGGCGACGAGCTGCTGTTCGTCGCGGCCGGGGCGCGCGAGCCCGAGCTGCGGACGTTGCTCTCGCCGCGTCCGGAACGCTGACGCGGGGCCGCACGGGGATTGCTTGTCAGGACATCCGCACCTCAGAATCTCCCGACATGAGGGAGTCTGACGGCGTGGATGGTGTGGACGGTGTGGACGGTGTGACGGAGCTCGGCGTGGGGGTCATCGGCGCCGGCTGGATGGGGCACGTGCACGCCAGGGCGTACGCCCGGCTGCCGCACCACTACCCGGAACTCGGCGTCCGCCCACGGCTGGTGGCGGTGGCCGACCCGGTGCCGGCGCAACTCGACGACTTCGCCGCCCGCTTCGCGCCGGCCCGCCGCTACGCGGACTGGCGCGAACTGCTGGCCGACCCCGAGGTGCGCGCGGTCAGCGTGACGGCGCCCAACGCGCTGCACCGGGAGATCGGCACGGCGGTGGCCGAGGCGGGGCGCGACCTGTGGATCGAGAAGCCGGTGGGCCTGACGGCCGCCGACGCCCGCGCCGTCGCCGAGGCCGTCGACCGGGCCGGGGTACGGGCGGCCGTCGGCTTCAACTACCGCACGTTCCCCGCCGTGGCCCGGGCCCGCGCGCTGCTCGCCGAGGGCGCCATCGGCACCCCGACGCACGCCGACTGCCGGCTCCGCACCGACTACGCGGCACATCCCCTGGCCGCACTCAGCTGGCGCTTCACCCACCGACTCGGCGGCAGCGGGGTGCTGGGCGACCTGGCCTCGCACGGCGTCGACCTGGTGCGGTTCCTGCTCGGCGACCTGGCGGCCGTGGTCGCCGAGACCGCCGTCTTCACCCCGCGACGGCCGTTGCCTGGCGCGCCCGGTGCCGGCCACTACGAGGTAGCGGCGGCGGACGCCGAGACGGGCCGGGTCGAGAACGACGACTACGTCTGCGCGCTACTCCGCACCGCGGGCGGCGTCCCGGTCACCTTCGAGGCGAGCCGGGCGGCGGTGGGCGAGCAGAACGCCTACGGCTTCTCGGTGCACGGCACGAAGGGGCTGCTCGCCTGGGACTTCCGCCGGCCCGGCGAACTGGCGGTGAGCATCGGCGACTCCTACCTCAACCAGTCGGTCGCCCGGTGGACGGCCGCGCCGGGCGACGGCGACTACGAGCGGTTCCACCCGGGCGCGGGCAACGCGATGAGCTACGACGACTCGAAGGTGGCCGAAGCGGCGGACTTCCTCTCCCCGGACCGCCGCGCGGCGACGATGGGCGATGCGGTGGCGGCGGCGGCCGCGGTCGAGGCGTTGGCCGCGTCGGCGGAGGGGGGTTCGTGGGTGGCGCTGTAGCCGGGCTTCTCCCACCCACCCCCAGCTAGCGCTGGGAGGTGCCCCCACGAGCCCTTTCGTCCGCGCTCCGCGCGGGAGGGAGCGGCGCTTCGCGCCGGGGATTTGCCCCCACCCACCCGCCCTTTTCCGCGCTTCGCGCGGGGTGGGCCCTGGCGGGCGGCCCTGGCGAGGGCTTCGCCGCCGGGCGTGGGTGGGTGCCCCGCGCTTCGCGCGGGGTTTTCCCCCCCCCCCCCCCCCCCCCCCCCCCCCC
>NZ_BAAGPR010000143.1:0-16000 GCF_054783955.1 Streptomyces mayteni
GGCCGGGCCCCGGAGGGCCGGGCGGCGCAGCCGCCTTGGACCCGGGCCCGTCCGCCTGCCGCGCCCGGAGGGCCGGGCGGCGCAGCCGCCGTGTCACGGGCGACTCACGCGCCCTTGCTGATGCTCGGCCTGCGGCGTAGCCGCCGCGGTCGAGCCCCAGGGCACGCCTGCCTTGGTGTGTAGCGCCGGGCCGCTGCCACGAGCTGGACGGCTTCGCCGTGGCGGCTACGCCACGCCGCGCCTAGCGCCGGCCCCGGCGGCGTAGCCGCCTGCCGGCTTCCAGGGCCGGCTACGTGGCGGATCCCCTGCGGAGCAGCAGGCCCGTGGCCCGCAGGGCCGGGTGGCGTAGCCGCCGCCGGCCGGGCGGGGCACGCCTGCTCCGGCGGACCCAGCGCCCGCCGCGCCGGGTTGCCGCCGTGGCCCGACGCCGTACGTGCGAGCTGTCGGGTCCGCCGCGCGCAGCGCAACGGGGCTTGTGGGGGCACCTCCCAGCCTCCCCCAGACTCCGTCCAGGGGGACCCCATGGCCGGGGGAGGGCGGGGACCAACCCACGCGGAGCGCGGGACGCTCGCCCGGCGACGAAGCCGCCCGGGCCGCAGGCCCGCCCCCGCGCCGAGCGCGGAACAAGGGGCGGGTGGGTGGGGGGGAAACCCCCGTCAGGCCATCGCCCGGCACGTGAGCGCGTAAGAACCCGCCTCCGTCGCCGCCACCCCCGCGTCGGACGCGCGAATCGCCGCGACCAGCCGCGCGTGGTCGGCCAGGGCGTCGGCCCGCATGTCCAGTTGGCCGATGTCCTGCCGCAGGAACGCCCGAACCACCCCGCTCAGGTCCGCGTAGAGCGCGATCAGCACCTCGTTGCGCGAGGCTCCCACCACGGCCGTGTGGAACGTGGCGTCGGCCTCCACGAAGCGTTCCAGGTCGTGGCTGGCCCACGCCTCGTCGCGCCGGGCGAGCAGCGCGTCCAGTTGGCGCAGGTCGTGTTCCGTGCGGCGGACCGCGGCCAGGGCGGCCGCCTGCGCCTCGAGTGCGCTTCGGACCTCGGCCACGTCGCGTTGCGGGGCGTCCGCGAAGCGGCGCTGCATCACGCCGGCCAGTTCGCTGGTCGCGGCCACGTACGTGCCGGAGCCCTGCCTGATGTCGAGCAGGCCGTTGTGGGCGAGGGCCCGGATCGCCTCCCGCACGGTGTTCCTGGCCACGCCGAGTTGGGTGACCAGCTCCGGCTCGGTGGGGATCCGGGAGCCCACCGGCCACTCGCCAGAGGTGATCTGCTGGCGGAGTTGGTTGATGACCTGGTCCGCGAGGGCGGAACGGCGGGGCGCGCTCAGTGACATGGCTCTCCCGGAGAATGCGGATCCCCACCACGGGGATTCATCCCATGATTCTATGATGGTACGCATGGAGTCGACGAAGGACGACCGTACCTTTCCCTCACGCCCCACCGAGCCCGCCCCCGAGACGGCGACCGGGACGGCGACCGAGCCCGGAACCGAAGCCGCGCGTCCCGCGTCCGGCCTGACCGTCCGCGCCGCGGCGCCGTGGTTCATCGTCGCCGGCCTGGCGCTGGCCGCGTTCAACCTGCGGCCGGCCCTGGCCAGCATCGGGCCGCTGCTGCCCGAGCTACGCGACGGGCTGCACATGAACGGTGCCGTCGCCGGCCTGCTCACCTCGGTGCCCGCGCTCTGCTTCGCCGTCTTCGGCAACGCCGCGCCCCGGCTCGCCCGCCGGCACGGGCTGCCGGCCGTCCTGGTCGCCGGGCTCGCCGCCGTCGCCGCCGGCCTCGCGCTCCGCTCGTTCGCCGGCTCCACCACCGTGTTCCTGGTCACCAGCACGCTCGCGCTGGCCGGCGTGGCCATCGGCAACGTGCTGATGCCGGTGCTGGTCAAGGAGTACTTCCCGGACCGCCTGGGCCCCATGACCGGCCTCTACTCCATGGCGCTGTCCTTCGGCGCCGCCTGCGCCGCGGGACTCAGCGTCCCGCTGGCGCGGGCGTTCGGCGACGACTGGCGGCCCGGCCTCGGCTTCTGGGCGATACCCGCGCTCTTCGCCGTGCTGCCCTGGCTCGCCGCGCTGCGCCGCCGCCGCGACCGCGCCACCCGGGTCCCGACGCCCCGCCAGGAGGCGCCCCCGCTCCGGCTGGCCAGGTCGGGCACCGCCTGGTCCCTCGCGATCTTCTTCGGCCTCCAGGCCACCGCCGCCTACGTCACCCTCGGCTGGGCCCCGCAGATCTACCAGGACGCCGGCATCTCCGCCTCAACCGCCGGCCTGCTGGCGGCCGTGATCATCGGGCTCGGCGCGCCCGTCGGCTTCCTCCTGCCGCCGCTCGCCGCCCGGCTGCGGCACCAGGGACCGCTGGTGGTCGTGCTCGGCTCGTTCGGCCTCGTCGGCTACGTCGGACTCTGGCTGGCGCCCGGCGGCGGCGCCTGGCTCTGGGCCATCTGCCTCGGCCTCGCCAACTGCACCTTCCCCGTCGTCCTGACCATGATCGGGCTGCGGGCCAGGACGCCGCACGGCGTCGCCCGGCTCTCCGCCTTCGCACAGAGCATCGGCTACCTGGTCAGCGTCCCCGGGCCACTGCTCGTCGGCACCCTCAACGAGGCCACCGGCGCCTGGCACGCCCCGCTCGCGCTGATGGTGGTGCTGCTGCTCGCGCAGATCGCCGTCGGCATCCGTGCA
This sequence comes from Streptomyces mayteni, assembly GCF_054783955.1. Lineage (NCBI taxonomy): Bacteria > Bacillati > Actinomycetota > Actinomycetes > Kitasatosporales > Streptomycetaceae > Streptomyces > Streptomyces mayteni. Next base: position 2,674 of record NZ_BAAGPR010000143.1, read on the forward strand.
GGACGGGACCGGTGTGTGGAGGACGAGGTGTGAGTGGCAGACTCGATGCCATGCCAGCGCTCGAACCCAACCCCACCGGCGGCCAGCGCAAGCTGCTGCTCGTTCTCGGCGCCATGCTGGGAATCACCATCGCCATCGCCGTGATCGCCACCGTCGCCTCGCCCTGAGCCGCGGCCTCGCCCCGCCGGGCAACGCCGGCGAATGCCGGGGAACGGCCAGGTCGGAACGGCCCGTTCACCCGGTGGTGGTGCCAGCTACACCATCCCCTAGGGGGCCAGGTTCAGGGGCGACTGGGTGGCTCACCGGATGGGCCCCCGTGGGTCGCTTCCGTAGGTTGGGGAGCACGATCCGAGGAGCATCGGATCCGACCTTCGACGCATGGAGGCGACGAGCGTCATGTCCGCCCGAGTAGACCGTTCCGGCATGGAGATCCGCCTGCGCTGGTGGACCCTCGCGCTTCCGGCGGCCGCCTTCGGAGCGCTGTTGTTGCTGCTGATGGCCGGCCCCCAGGCGGAGGCCGCCGAGGGGGAGCGGCCGATGGCCGTGCTGTTCGAGCACGTCCACGCGTGGCTTCCCTGAGCGTCGGCCACCGCCGAACGGGTGCCGGCGGCGGCCTCCAGGCCCATGGTGCGCTGGGGGAGCGATCCGCAGGTCGCCCGCCCGGGCGGGATTCCCAACCCCCCGCGACCCACTGCACGTTTCATGCGAAGCTGGGCACATGAGCGTCGAAGTTCCGCGCAGGATCGTTCTCCTCCGACACGCCAAGGCCGACTGGCCGCAGGTGTCCGATCATGACCGTCCACTCGCCGAGCGGGGCCGGAAGGACGCGCCCGCGGCCGGCCGCTGGCTGGCCGGGGCCGGCGTCAGCCCCGAACTGACCCTCTGCTCTACCGCGGCCCGAGCCCGCGAGACCTGGAAGCTGGTCGCCGGCGAGCTGCCCCAGCGCCCCAGGACCGTCTACGAGGAGCGGGTGTACGAGGCCTCGCTCGGCGAGCTGATCGCCCTGATCAACGAGGTCGACGACGAGGTCAGGAACCTGATGCTGGTCGGCCACAACCCCGGCATCCACGGCCTCGCCGACGCGCTGACCGGCGAGGCCGAGGGCGACGCCCTGGCCAGGATGAACCGCTCCGGCTATCCGACCTCGGCCATCGCGGTGCTCAGCCTCACGGGTGACTGGAAGTCCGTCGAGCATGGCGTCGCCACCCTGGCCGCATACTGGACCCCGCACGAGGCATAGCGCCCGCCGGACCGGGCGGCGGCGGAGCCGCCTCGTCCGGCCCACGCCGCCCGAGCATGCGACCCGGGGCGCTAGCTCTCCGCGTCCGCCGCCTCGACCTCTTCGCGGGTGATCCCCAGCAGATAGAGCACGGTGTCGAGGAACGGCACCGTGACGGCCGTGTCGGCGGCCTCCCGCACCAGCGGCTTCGCGTTGAAGGCGACCCCGAAGCCGGCCGCGTTGAGCATGTCCAGGTCGTTGGCACCGTCGCCGATCGCGACGGTGCGCGACAGCGGAACCCCGGCCTCGGCGGCGAACGCCCGCAGCAGCCTGGCCTTGCCCGCCCGGTCCACTATCGCGCCGGTGACCCGGCCGGTGAGCTTGCCGTCCACGATCTCCAGCGTGTTGGCCGCGGCGAAGTCCAGGCCGAGGCGCTCCTGGAGGGCGTCCGTCACCTGGGTGAAGCCGCCCGAGACCACGCCCACCTGGCAGCCGAGCCGCTTCAGGGTCCGGATCAGGGTGCGCGCGCCCGGCGTCAGCCGCACCTCGGCCCGCACCTTGTCGACCACGGACTCGTCGAGGCCGGCGAGCAGCGCCACCCTGGCGTGCAGCGACTGCTCGAAGTCCAGCTCGCCGCGCATCGCCGCCGCCGTGACCGCCGCGACCTGCTCCTCGCAGCCGGCGTGGGCGGCGAAGAGCTCGATGACCTCGTCCTGGATCAGGGTGGAGTCCACGTCCATCACCACCAGGCGGGGCGCCCGCCTGGCCAGGCCCGAGTCGACCACCGCCACGTCCACCGCGAGCGCCGCCGCCTCGGTGGCCAGCGCGGTGCGCAGCTTCGCCGTGTCCACCCCCGAGACGTCGAACTCCACGGCCGTCACCGGGTACTTGGCGAGCCGGAAGATCCGGTCGATGTTGCCGCCGGTGCCCGTTATCCGGGCGGCGATGGCCGCGGTGACCTCGGCGGTCAGCGGGTTGCCGAGCACCGTCACATGGGACCGGCCGACGCCGCGCGCCGGGTTGTCGCCGGTGCCGGAGATGATCTCGGCCTGTAGCCGCATCGACTCGGCCCAGCCGTGCACGGTGGCGCGCAGTCGGCCCTCGCCGCCCGGGGCGGCGAGACCCGCGGGGCCCGCCGTCGGCGCCGTGACCAGCGCGCACAGCGTGATCCGGCCGCGGGTGACGACCTGCTCGATGTCGATGACGTCCACTCCGAACCCCGCGAGGGTCTGGAAGAGGCTCGCCGTCAGCCCTGGACGGTCCTTGCCGAAGATCTTCACCAGCAGGGTGGGCATGTCCCGGGGGACCGGTTGCGCAGACTTCATGGTGCCGTCCACGGTAGTCGTCCCTGGTGACGGCCTCATGTCGAGTCCACCTCTTGGACGAGACCGAGAGATGAAGGTCACAGGGTCGCGCGGGCTCTGCACCAGGTTGGTGACATCCAGGGGTCGACTTTCCGTCTCGGGCCCCAGCCTGGAATAGTTCCCCCACGACGTTCAACCATCCCTAGACCTCCGATCGGAGGTTGCTCGGGGGACAACTTTTGGGGCTGGAGTGCCGGAACTCGTACTCGAACTGAACGGCCAGACATGGACTTTGGATCCAACCAGGTCATACACCCTGGGTAGAGATCCGCAGGGGGATGTGGTCCTGCAGGACTCCCGGGTCTCCTGGCGGCACGCCACGGTGCGCTGGGGAGGTCAGAGCTGGGTCCTCGAGGACCACGGCAGCACCAACGGGACGTACGCGCAGGGGCAGCGTGTCCAGCAGGCACCGCTGGGGCCCGGCGCGATAATCCACCTGGGTAACGCCGCGGACGGCCCGCGCCTCTCGTTCTCCGGCAGCGGCCAGATACCGCACCAGCAGTACGACCCGCAGTACGACCCGCAGTACGCGGCCATGCCCGGCCAGCCGCCCGCGCAGGCCCCGGTTCAGCCCGCCGGGATGCCTCCGCACCAGGGCGCGGTCCCGCCGCAGCCGTCCTACGACCAGCCGGGTCACGGTCAGCCGGGCCACGGCCAGGGCGGCCCCGCCGCGCAGGGCGGCGGCTTCGACGGCGGTGCGACCAGCCTGCACATGCTGACCGTCGGCCAGGTCACCAGGATCGGCCGTGCCCTGGAGAACGAACTGGTGGTCAGCGACCTCCAGGTCTCCCGGCTGCACGCCGAGTTCTTCGCGCACCCCGACGGCCGCTACGAGATCCACGACCTGGGCAGCCACAACGGCACCTATGTCAACGGCCAGCAGATGCCGAAGAACGGCCGCCGCTACCTGGGCCAGAACGACACGGTCGGCATCGGCCACTCCACCTTCCGGCTGGTCGGCAACCAGCTCGAGGAGTTCGTCGACACCGGTGAGGTCTCGTTCTCCGCCCGCCACCTGACCGTCCAGGTCAACAACGGGCAGACCACGATCCTCAACGACGTCTCCTTCGGCGTGCCGGAGAAGTCCCTGATCGGCGTCATCGGCCCCTCGGGATCCGGCAAGTCCACGCTGCTGCGCGCCCTCACCGGCTACCGCCCGGCGACCTACGGCGAGGTCCTGTACGACCACCGCAACCTCTACACGCACTTCGCCGAGCTGCGGAACCGTATCGGCCTCGTCCCGCAGGACGACATCCTGCACACCGCGCTGCCCATCAGGACGGCGCTCCGGCTCGCCGCCAAGCTCCGCTTCCCAGGCGACGTCGGCGAGGCCGAGCGCAACGCCCGCGTCGAGGAGGTGCTGGCCGAGCTCAAGCTCAGCCCGCACGCCACCAAGCGCATCTCCTCGCTCTCCGGCGGTCAGCGCAAGCGCGTCTCCGTCGCCCTCGAACTGCTGACCAAGCCGTCGCTGATCTTCCTCGACGAGCCCACCTCGGGCCTCGACCCGGGCATGGACCGCGACGTGATGCAGCTGCTGCGCAGCCTCGCCGACGACGGCCGCACCGTGCTCGTCGTCACCCACTCGGTGGCCGAGCTCGGGCTCTGCGACCGGGTCCTGGTGATGGCCCCCGGCGGCGGCGTCTCCTACTTCGGCCCGCCGGACGAGGCGCTGAACTTCTTCGGCTACGACAACTGGGCCGACGTGTTCTCCGCCTTCGAGAACTACCGCGACTACGACTGGATGGGCCGCTGGCGCGGCTCGCAGCACTTCCAGATGTACGCGGCGGACGTGGACTCCGCGCAGCCGCAGGCCGCGCAGCACATCCAGCCGATGGCGGCCAGCCAGCAGAAGCGGCAGTCCTGGGGCGCCCAGGTGTGGACGCTGATGCGCCGCTACGCCGCGGTGATCATGGCCGACAAGGGCTTCCTCGGCCTCACGATCGCGCTGCCCGTCGTGCTGGGGGCGGTCTCGGCCGTCATCCCCGCGGACTTCGGCCTCGGCTACGGCTCGCAGGAACGCGGCTTCCGCAACGGCGACGCGAGCATCATCCTGATGGTGTTGGTGGTCGGCATGTGCTTCGCGGGCGCCGCCAACGCGGTCCGCGAGCTCATCAAGGAACGGGTGATCTACGAGCGGGAACGCGCCGTCGGCCTCTCCCGCTCCGCGTACCTGATGTCCAAGGTGTTCGTGCTCGGCATCGTCACCGTGTTCCAGGCGCTGATCCTCAGCGTCATCGGCTTCCTGCCCCGCGACATGCCGGCCGAGGGCGTCATCTTCGCCGACTCGCCAGCCGTCGAGATGACCCTCGTCCTGATGGCGCTCGGCTGCACCTCCATGATGATCGGCCTGGTGATCTCGGCGCTGGTGCGCACCTCCGAGATGACCATGCCGCTGCTGGTGATGATCTCCGTCGTCCAGCTCGTCTTCACCGGCGCGCTCTTCCAGCTGCACGGCACCCTGGGCGTCGAGCAGCTGGCCTGGCTGATGCCGTCCCGCTGGGCGCTGGCCGGCGTCGGCACCACCGCCGACCTCAACACCCTGACGGCCTCCGCCACCGAGGAGCCCGACCCCGACCCGATCTGGAAGCACGAGGCCGGCTACTGGCTGCTCGACGTGGCCATGCTCGGGGTGCTCGCCGTCATCTGCGGCTACCTGGTCATGAAGTTCCTGCGCCGCCACGAGCCCGAGGTCATGCGCAACTGACCCGAGCCGACCGCGCACACGAAGGCGGCGGGCACCCCACTCGTGGGGCGCCCGCCGCCTTCGTGTGCGCCGGGAAGCACGCGCCGAGGCGCACGTCAGCCCCGAGACCTAGGCCACCCGGCGCAGTCATCCACCGGCGCCCGCCCGATCCCGCACCCCGCCACCAGGGGTTACGGTCTCTCCATGGTCCCCAGAACCGGGCTGGCCGCGGTGAGCTCCGCGCTGCTCGCCATGAACCGCACCCTCGAGGTGCGCGACGTGCTGCAGACCATCGTGCGCAGCGCCCGCGAGCTGCTCGACGCCCGCTACGCCGCACTCGGCCTCCCCGACGGCAACGGCGGCTTCGCCCAGTTCCTGGTGGACGGCGTCAGCGACCGCCAGTGGAAGGCCATCGGCCCGCTGCCCCGCCAGCACGGCATCCTCGCCGCGATGCTCGGCAGCGCCACCCCCGTCCGCCTCGCCGACGTCCGCGAGGACCCGCGCTTCGAGGGCTGGCCGGCCGCCCACCCCGAGATGAGCGACTTCCTCGGCATGCCCGTCGCCGACGGCGAGAGCGTCCTCGGCGCGCTCTTCCTGGCCAACAAGCGCTGCCCGCCGGGCCGCCGCCCGCCGAGCGGCTGCGGCTTCACCGCGGAGGACGAGGAGCTGCTCAGGCTCCTCGCCGAGCACGCCGCCATCGCCCTGACCAACGCCAGGCTCTACGAGCGCAGCCGCGAGCTCACCATCGCCGAGGAGCGCGCCCGCCTCGCCCACGAGCTGCACGACGCCGTCGCCCAGAAGCTGTTCTCGCTCCGCCTCACCGCCCAGGCCGCCGCCACCCTGATCGACCGCGACCCGCGCCGCGCCAGGGACGAGCTGCGACAGGTCACCCAGCTCGCCGCCGAGGCCGCCGACGAGCTGCGCGCCGCCGTCATCGAGCTCCGCCCCGCCGCCCTCGACGAGGACGGCCTGGTCGCCACCCTGCGCGCCCAGACCCAGGTCCTCGACCGGGCCCACCCCGCGAGCGTCACCTTCGACTGCCGCGACCACCGCGCCCTCCCCGCCCAACAGGAGGAGGCCGTGCTGCGCGTCGCCCAGGAGGCGCTCCACAACGCCCTGCGACACGGCGCCCCCGCCGGCGTCCGGGTCGCGCTCACCCGCCGGGGCACGGCGACCGTGCTCCGGATCACCGACGACGGCACCGGGTTCGACCCGGACGCCGTCCGCAGCGCCGGCCGCCATCTCGGCCTGGTCTCCATGCGGGACCGGGCCTCGGCGGTCGGCGGATCGTTGACCGTGCAGTCGGCGCCCGGCAAGGGCACCGTGATCGAGATGGAGGTGCCCGGTGGCTGACGTCATCCGCGTGCTGATCGTCGACGACCACCAGGTCGTCCGCCGCGGGTTGCGCACGTTCCTCGAGGTCCAGGACGACATCGAGGTGGTGGGCGAGGCCGCCGACGGCGCCGCCGGCGTGGAGCGCGCCGAGGAACTGCGCCCCGACGTCGTCCTGATGGACGTCAAGATGCCGGGCACCGACGGCGTCGAGGCCCTCGGCCGGCTCAGCGAACTAGGCAACCCCGCCCGGGTCCTCGTCGTCACCAGCTTCACCGAGCGCCGCACCGTGATCCCCGCGCTGCGCGCCGGCGCCGCCGGCTACGTGCACAAGGACATCGACCCGGAGGCCCTGGCCGGCGCCATCCGCGCCGTGCACGCCGGCCACGTGCTGCTCCAGCCCGAGGTCGCCGGGGCGTTGCTCGCCCAGGAGGCCCCGGGCGGTAACAGCGGCCGGGCGGGATCGCTCACCGACCGGGAGCGCGAGGTGCTGGCCCTGATCGCCCGCGGCCGCTCCAACCGCGAGATCGCCCGCGCCCTGGTGCTCTCCGAGAAGACCGTGAAGACCCACGTGTCGAACATCCTGATGAAGCTGGACCTCGCCGACCGGACCCAGGCCGCCCTCTGGGCCGTCCGGCACGGCATCTCCGACGAGAACCGGCCCTGAACGGCACGAAACCGCCCGGATCCGGCACCCGAGGACGTCAACCCGGCGACCGTCGTTACGCCGAACGTGCGTAACAGGGCGTGCGCCCGTGCCGCGCGCTCCGCCCGACCGTTGTGCAGCGCGCGACCCCGCGCCCAGGGGTCGTCGCACAGCACACGTCCAGGAGGAACCTACCCATGAACACTGCCAAGAAGGCCGCCCTCGTGCTCGCCGCCACCGGAGTCACCCTCGGCGGCGCCGCCGGCTCCGCCTTCGCCAGCGGTGCCGACGCGTCCGGGGCGGCCATCGGCTCCCCCGGCGTCGTCTCGGGCAACAACATCCAGGTCCCGGTCGCCATCCCGATCCAGGTCGTGGGCAACTCGATCAACGTCGTCGGGATCCTGAACCCCGTCTTCGGCAACGCCGGCTTCATCCACTGAGCCCAGGCCAGGACGAACGGGCGGCGGAAGCCGCCGAACACCCGGGTCCCCGGAGCCACCAGGCTCCGGGGACCCGGCCGTTCCCGGCCTCAACCGCGCTGCCGCTCCAACTCCTCGGCATACGCGTCGTACGCCGCCACCCGCGCCCGCCGCGCCGCCCGCTCCACCGGGCGCAACACCCCCTCCCGCAACGCCATCTGGCCCGCGCTCACCGCCGTCCCCGGCTCCGTGTCCACCGCGATCTCCACCAGCGCCCCCACCCGCTGCGCCAGCTCCAACACCCGCACCGCACGCGGCGGATAGCCCGGCGCCAGCAGCTGCCGCCCGCGCTCCATCCGCGCCCGGTACGCCTCGAGACGCGCCAGCGCCATCGGACCGGTCCCCGCCACGTCGAGCCGGGCCAGCTCCTCGGTGGCGTCCCGCAGCACCTCGGCCAGCTCGCGCTCCGCCTCCCCGAGCGACGGCACGTCCGCCGGCGGCGCCTGCCGCACCGGGCGACAGCGCCACACCACCTCCGTCAGCACGTCCCCGGCCGGCCCCGCCTCGCTGACCTCGGGCACCAGGCCGAGCCCCGCCCCCGACGCCAACACCGCCTCCCCGGCGTCCATCGCCGCCGCGTTGAACTCGGGCGGCCCGCACAACCCCAGCGGATGCCCGGGCGCCGGCAGCGCGATCCGCAGCCCCACCGCCCCCAGCGCCCGCAGCCGACCGAGCGCCAGCGTCAGCCCCACCGGGCCCGCCTCGCCGGGCAGATCCACCACCCGGTGCACCGAATCGGCGCCGACCGCGCGGACCACGGCGTCATCAGGCGCCACAAGACCGGCGAAAAGAGCATTACCCCAGGCGGCAAGCCGCCCCGCACGCGGTTCCTCGAGCATGCCCCCTACCTTAGGGAAGGAAGGCCAACAAGCCTCCTGACGACAGACACCCGAAGCCGGTGGCGTAGGTTTTGTCATGAGGACGTGCCCACCGGCACCGACCCCACAGACACCGAGCAACGGCGACCGCAAGGGGAGAGACCGCGCGCATGAGCGAAGTACTGGAGCTGGTGGACGTAACCGTGGTCCGCGAAGGCCGGGCTCTGGTGGAGAAGGTCTCCTGGTCGGTCGCCGAAGGCGAGCGCTGGGTGATCCTCGGCCCCAACGGCGCAGGCAAGACCACCCTGCTGAACGTCGCGTCCAGCTACCTCTTCCCCACCAGCGGCACCGTCCAGATCCTCGGCGAGAAGCTGGGCGGCGTGGACGTGTTCGATCTCCGCCCGCGCATCGGCATGGCGAGCAGCGCCCTCGCCGGCAAGCTCTCCGCCCGCCAGACCGTGCTCTCCACCGTCCTCACCGCCGCCTACGGCATGACCGCCGGCTGGCAGGAGCGCTACGACGAGGTCGACGAGCAGCGCGCCCGCGCCTTCCTCGACCGCCTGGGCATGACCGAGTTCCTGGACCGCAGATTCGGCACCCTCTCCGAGGGAGAACGCAAGCGCACCCAGATCGCCCGCGCCCTGATGACCGACCCCGAGTTGCTGCTGCTCGACGAGCCCGCCGCCGGGCTCGACCTCGGCGGCCGCGAGGACCTGGTGCGCCGCCTCGGCCGCCTCGCCCGCGACCCCTTCGCGCCGTCCATGCTCATGGTCACCCACCACGTGGAGGAGATCGCGCCCGGCTTCACCCACGTGCTGCTCGTCCGTCAGGGCAGGGTCCTGCACGCCGGCCCCATCGAGACCACCCTCACCTCCTCCAACCTCTCCCACTGCTTCGGCCTGCCCCTCGTCGTCGAACGCCGCGCCGACCGCTGGACGGCGCACGGACTCCCGCTCGGCTGACTCCCAACCTCCCACCCCCCACCCGGCAACCCCCAAACTCGTCGAACCCTGTTCGCGACACCGCGCGGCGACCTACCATGGCCGGGTGGACTTCTGGGTGTGGTGGCTCATCGCCGCCGGTGGATTCGCGATCGCTCTCGTCCTCACCGCCATGCCGGAGCTCGGCATGCTCTCGGCCGGCGCCGTCGCCGCGGCCATCGCCGCCGGCCTCACCGACAACCTGGTGATCCAGGTCGTCGTCTTCGCCGTGGTCTCCACCGCCCTCATCGTCGTCGTCCAGCCGATCGCGAGGCGCGCCCGCACCGGGCCGCCCGCGCTCAGCACCGGAGTCGACGCACTGACGGGCAGAACGGCCATCGTCCTGGAGCGAGTCGACGCGCACGACGGGCGGATCAAGCTCGCCGGCGAGGAGTGGTCGGCCCGTTCCCTCGGCGAGGACGACGCCTACGAACCGGGTAGTCAGGTCAGCGTGGTCGAGATCGACGGGGCCACCGCGGTCGTGATGTGATGGGCGCGTCACTCCACCGACAATCTTTCCAACTCATCTAGCCGCAGGGGGAGATCACGATGGACGCCATCATCATCGTGCTGGTCATCCTGGTGGTGCTGGTCGTCATCGCGCTCGTCCAGACGATCCAGGTGATCCAGCAGGCAAGCGCCGCCATCGTCGAGCGCTTCGGCCGCTACACCAGGACGCTGAACGCGGGCCTCAACATCGTGGTCCCGTTCATCGACCGCATCCGCAACCGCATCGACCTGCGCGAGCAGGTCGTGCCCTTCCCGCCGCAGCCCGTGATCACCCAGGACAACCTGGTCGTGAACATCGACACGGTGATCTACTACCAGGTCACCGACGCCCGCGCGGCCACCTACGAGGTCTCCAACTACATCCAGGCCATCGAGCAGCTGACGGTCACCACGCTGCGGAACATCATCGGTGGCATGGACCTGGAGCGCACCCTCACCTCCCGCGAGGAGATCAACGCGGCCCTGCGCGGCGTGCTCGACGAGGCCACCGGCAAGTGGGGCATCCGCGTCAACCGCGTCGAGCTGAAGGCCATCGAGCCCCCCACCTCCATCCAGGACTCGATGGAGAAGCAGATGCGGGCCGACCGGGACAAGCGCGCCGCCATCCTCCAGGCCGAGGGCATCAGGCAGTCCGAGATCCTCCAGGCCGAGGGCGCCAAGCAGTCCGAGATCCTGCGCGCCGAGGGTGACGCCCGCGCCAAGGCCCTGCGCGCCGAGGGTGAGGCCCAGGCCATCCGCACCGTCTTCGAGGCCATCCACGCGGGCGACGCGGACCAGAAGCTGCTCTCCTACCAGTACGTCCAGATGCTGCCGAAGATCGCCGAGGGCGACGCCAACAAGCTCTGGATCGTGCCGAGCGAGATCGGCGACGCCCTCAAGGGCCTCGGCGGCAACCTCGGCCGCTTCACCGGCAACGGGAACGGCGGCGGCAACGGCGGGATCCCCGCCCAGGACACCGGCGCCGGATCCCTCGACAAGCCCCCGACCCGCGAGCAGCCCCGTATCGAGTGACGCGGCTCCCCCCGGCGGAGAACGACGTCGCCCGCCCCCGGCCGTGAGGCCGGGGGCGGGCGACGTCGTTCTTCCCGTCCCACTCAGACCGCGCGCCGCAGCGTCAGCCACTCGGGCAGCGAGTCCTCCGCGTGCCCGCCCACCGCGAGCAGCAGCGCGTCCGCCGGGGTCGGCTCGAACGGCTCGGAGAGCAGCCGCATCCCCGCCTCCGCCGGCGTCCTGGCCGCCTTCCTGTGGTTGTCCTCGGCGCATGCCGCCACCGTGTTCAACCAGGTGTCCCGCCCACCCTGCGAACGCGGCAGCACGTGATCGATCGTGGTCGCCCGGCGGCCGCAGTACGCGCACCGGTGCCGGTCCCGTACCAGGACGCCCCGCCGCGACCACGGGGCCCGTTGTCGGAACGGCACCTTCACGTAGCGCCTGAGCCGGATCACCTGCGGCACCGGAAGATCCACCGCGGCGGCCCGCATCCGCAGCGCCGGGTGCTCGTGCTCCACATCCGCCTTGTGCTGGATCACCAGCACCACCGCCCGCCGCAGCGACACCGTCGACAGCGGCTCGTAGCTCGCGTTGAGGACAAGGGTCTGCCGCATGCCCGCCCACCTTCCGGTCCCACCCCGCCCCCGTGGCGGGCTGGCTCCACTGTGCCCCCGGCCTGCCGGGCGGACAATGGAATTTTCCGGGGCCGCGACACGAAACCCGATGGGCGGGGCGGCGAACGGAAGATGACGGGTCAGCCGGCCGGAACCTCGTACTCACCGATCAGTTGTGCCCTGCCGATCGCGTGGAAACGCAGATTGAATCCGACGAACGCCGGCGTCGCGTTCTCGTCGGGCCCGAGCTTTTCGTCGTCCACCGCGTACACGGTGAAGACATAACGGTGCGGGCCGTCACCCGGCGGCGGCGCGGCGCCCCCGAAGTCCCGGGTGCCGTAGTCGTTGCGCACCTGCGTCGCGCCGTCGGGGAGCCCGGTCCCGTCCGCGGTGCCGGCACCGGCGGGCAACTCGGTCACCGTCGCCGGGATGTCGAACACCACCCAGTGCCAGAAGCCGCTCCCGGTCGGTGCGTCCGGGTCGTAGCAGGTGACCGCGAAGCTCCTGGTGGACTCGGGGAAACCCGACCAGCTGAGCTGCGGCGACCGGTTGCCAGCGGCGTGGACCTGGTCCTCCCTGAGCCGCTCGCCCTCCCGCACGTCGTCGCTCACCACGGTGAAGGACGCCACCGGCGGATGAAAGTCGTGCGGAAGCGGTCGCCGGGCCGGTCCGGACATAACGGAACCTCCTCATCGGGGAAAACTCGGCGAGGCTAGCCTAGTCAGCATGATCAGGCTCGTACCCCCGGCCGACGCCCCCCGGCCGCTGCCGCGCGAATTCTTCGACCGGCCGGTGCTCGAGGTCGCCCCCGACCTGCTCGGCCGGACGCTGGTCAGAACGACCCCGGAGGGCGTCGTCGCGGTACGACTGACCGAGGTGGAGGCGTACGCGGGGGAGATCGACCCCGGATCGCACGCCTACCGCGGCCGCACCGCCCGCAACGCCACGATGTACGGACCCCCTGGTCACGTGTACGTCTACTTCACCTACGGCATGTGGCACTGCATGAACCTGGTCTGCGGCCCCGTGGACCACGCCGGCGCCGTGCTGCTTCGGGCGGGCGAGGTGCTCGACGGCGCCGAGCTGGCCAGGGCCCGCCGCCCCAAGGCCCGCGGCGACGCGGAGCTGGCCAGGGGGCCGGCCAGGCTCGCCACCGCGCTCGACGTGGACCGCGCCCTGGACGGCGACGACGTCTGCGGCCCTGACCAGGACGCCCCGCTGCGCGTCCTGCGCGGCACCCCGGTGCCGCGCGAGCGCGTGAGCGCCGGCCCGCGCACGGGGGTGTCATGGCCAGGTGGCGTCCACCCCTGGCGCTTCTGGATCGCGGACGACCGCACCGTCAGCCCGTACCGGGCCCACCAGCCCAAGCGCCGACCTGCGCGACTTGACTCCCGCGTAGCGAGCTCGTAACGTGGGTCGAGTCGCCTGAAGCGGGGCAAGATCATCAGAGCGGTCGAAAGACCAGCGGATGAGTCCCGTAGGCGGCCAACCACCTAGCAACGACCTCCCTTCCGAGGGGCCGATTTTCGTACGCCGAAATTCGGGTCCGGGAGACCGGATTAGGAAATAATCCGGAGGTTGGCTAAGCTGGTGGAACCGAAGGGAAGCCCGGAGGAACCCGAGAGGGAACCGAAGGAAGCGTCCGTTCCTTGAGAACTCAACAGCGTGCCAAATAGTCAATGCCAGATTTTT